>URJD01000018.1 GCA_900548075.1 uncultured Collinsella sp. | reverse complement strand
GCATATATATGAGTGCGAATCACAGTCTGCAAAAACTGCTCGATGAGCTGGGCCGTCTGCCGGGCATTGGTCCCAAGTCGGCCCAGCGCATCGCCTATTACCTGCTCGAGGCCGATGCCGAGGAGGCCCGCCGCCTGGCCGAGGCCATCCTGGAGGTCAAGCAGGAGGTCCACTTTTGCAGCCGTTGCTTTAACTACGCCACGGCCGACGAGTGCTCCATCTGCCAGGACCCGATGCGCGATACCACCCGCATTTGCGTGGTGGGCGAGCCGCGCGACGTCCAGGCGATCGAGCGCACGGGCAGCTACCATGGCCTGTACCATGTGCTGGGCGGCGTGATCAGCCCCATGGACAAGATTGGTCCCGAGCAGTTGCACATCCGCGAGCTGCTGGCGCGTCTGGGCCACGAGGATATCCATGAGGTCATCATCGCCACCAACCCCAACATCGAGGGCGAGACCACGGCGAGCTACCTGGCCCGCACCATCAAGCCGCTGGGCGTCGAGGTGTCGCGTCTGGCGAGCGGCCTGCCCGTGGGCGGCGACCTGGAGTATGCCGACGAGCTTACACTTGGCCGCGCCATCGAGGCCCGTCGTGCGATTTAGGTGGCGAGCCTGCTCCTGCTGTATGTTTTCCTCGCGACGCACGGGGTAGTCATAATTTCCCCGTGCGACTGTGAGTTTGTTGTGCAACAAAGATGCTTCGTGTCCGCTTATCGCATGGATGCTTCCGCTCGCATCCTTAATTTGCCCATTCGTTGCGCAACCTTTTTGGTTCGCTGATACACTCAAATATGGATTCGAATGAATGCGCCGCTCCCGAGCGGCGTGTTTTTGTTGGAGGAGAACGCATGCGGCCCGGTGGCACTCAGACAAAGCGCGGCGCCGCGGTGCGCATGCGACGCCGACTGGGCTTGGCGCCGCGGGCGTACGCACTGCTATCGTGCTCGCTGGTGCTGGTCATAGCTGGCGTTTCTGCCTATGGCATGACCGTGCCGTCCATGGTGCAGGCGCATGCCACACGCGAACCGCGCGTGGGGCATGAGGTCAAAAGTGATCTGGGTACCACGACTGGATATGCTTGGGCAAGTGTGGTCGCGCATATTGTGTTTGGCACCGACGATGCGGACGGCGCCGAGGCCCCGGACAACGAAGTCACGCTTGCCAACGGCAAAACCATCGTGCTCACCAACACCAAGATCATCGATCGGTTGTCCAACAATAGCGTGGCGGCAACGGTGAATAAGGTCGAGCAGCAGAAGGAGCAGGACGCCCAGCAGTCCGGAAAGCCCGGTAGCTCGGATACTTCTGGCTCCGGCTCGGATTCATCGAGTTCGGGCGGCGGCTCTGGGGCGGGTTCCTCTACCGGAGGGTCTGGAAACGGCGGCTCGACGGGCGGCAACACTGACAACGATGCAAACTCCGGTGGCCTTTCCGCTGCTGAGGAAGAGAGCATTCACGGTTGGCTTGTGACCAAGTACAACATGCTCGACAGTTACGTTTCTCGTGCCAATGACGTGGTCTCGACCTATAACTCTACGGGAGATCCCAGGCCGTGCGACAGCCTGGTCGGGGAGATGTTTGTCATTCGAGCCGAGTTCGGTCGTCAGACATTCTCGCCCCGGTCAAAGTGGTATCAGCAGTATGCCAATCTGTGGGGCTGTTACACCAACCTATGTCAATGGGTCGGCCATTACGGCGATGATGACGTCGCGCTCGGTAACTTCAACAATAACGTGGCGGCGCTTGCCCTATGATGACCGATCTTGCATCCACCACACCACAATCGCTCGGTCGCGATCCCATGGTCGGCCTGCGCCTGGCGCGTGTCGACGGGTTTGAGCCGGCCATTGCGCTCGGTCAGGACGAACTGCCTGCCTATCTGCGTCGTTTTACGATGCTGTTTGCCGACGATGCCACCATGCGCCGTGGCGGTATCGGCCGCGTGACGCGTGCCGTCAACGCCCAAGGCGAGGCCGTGGCACTCAAGCAGCTCATTTTGCCGACGCGCGATGAGTTTGACGACGATGCCGCTCACGAGGCGCTGGTCGCCAAGTTCAAGGCAGCGTTTCGCGAGGAATACGAATGCCATCGTGCCCTTTCGGGCCTTAAGGGCTTTCCCCGCCTCTATGGCTGGGGCGAGGTCGACGGTGTGCCTGCAATTGTCATGGAATGGGTCGAGGGCGAGACGCTTGCCCGCTTGCGTTCGCGACTCGCCGTGGACGATGCCGGACGCCTGTCGCCGCTTGTGGCGGCGCGTCTGGGTCGCGACCTGTTCGATCTGCTCTGCCGTATGAGCCTGGTGGGCGAGGGCTTTGTCCATCGCGATATCTCGCCCGCTAATATTATGGTGCGTACGGCGCGCCTGCCGCTTGACCGGCAGCTTGCCGAGGGCACCTTTGACCTGTGCCTGATCGACTTTGGCTCGTCGCTGGCGCTCGAGCCTGCGTCGGCCGTGGCCGGTACCGGCGGCAAGGCGTCGTTTACGGAGCGTTATGCCACGCTGCGTCGCGCGACGGTTGCCTATGCCCCGCCCGAGATGCTCACCGACGATATTCCCGACCTGCGCGCTTTGCGTATGTCGCCGGCGATCGACGTCTATGCCGCGGCAAGCACGGTTTACGAGCTCATTGCCGGCGTCGCGCCATACGAAGCCGCGCCGGGCACTTCGGGCACCTCGGGCTCGCGAAAAAAGACGCGCGACATCGCCAGCCCCTATCGTCTCAAGATGGACACGCGGCCCGACTATCCCATTGGTGTCCATGCGCCCGGTTGTGATTTGACTCAGCTGCTTCGTCGTGAGCCCGATGTGGCGCTCGCCGCGGCCGAGCAGGCCCAGCAGCTGGGGCTTGAGCCGGATTCCGAAGAGCTACGCGATGCGCTGGCGTTTGTCGATGCCCAGCTGTTCGACGTGGTGATGGCCTGTCTGTCCAGCCATCAAAAAGATCGTCCCGAGCCGGCGGCGGTCGAGGCGGCGCTCTCGGCGTTTTGTGACCACTATACGCAAAATGTCGGTCGTTCGCTCCGCGGCGAGCCGCTCACGCCGTGCCCCATGGATGCGTCTGGCCGCGCGGTTCGTCGCGCGCTGATGGTCGGCGCGACGGTCGTCTGTGGCGTGGTTTGGGCTGTGGTCGTGGTTTCGGCCGCGCTGCTGGCGTCGGGCGCTCGCGTGACGGCGACTTTGGGATCGCTCGTGTGGTCTGGGTCGCTACCGGGTATTATTGCCGCACTGGCGTTGGCGCTGCCAGGCATAGCCGGCGTTACCGCGGGGGCACTTGCGCGCGATCGGCGCTCGGGCTTCCTGCAGGGTGTGCTTGCGCTTTCTGCCTGCGAGGTTCCTGTGCTGGTTGTGGCTGCATGTAGCGTATTTTCCCAACGCGCCGTGATGGGCGGCCTTGTTGCCGCTCTGGTTGCAACCTATACGCTTACGTGGTTTTTGCTTGCGATGGGCTTTGCCTTTGAACTTCCCGTTTCGGCACCGCGACGCACAAAAGCCCAGATGGCGACTCCGCTTGCCGGTGGAGCCGCAGCTGCCCGTACTTTTGGCGGACCTGTCGAAGTATCGTCCGATTCTATTTCTACGACCAAGGAGGCCTAGGTCATGGCATCTCAAGTTGAGCTCACCCCATGCGGGGCCATGTTTGACATCTTTAAGCGCGCGGCGCATCTGAGCCATATCGAGCTGTGCGGCTTGGTGCTTTCGTCCCGTCCGCTCGCCGACGGCCGCAGCCCGCAGAGCCGAGCCACCGATCGCTCTTGGGTTTCCCGCTTTATCGTTCGCGCGCCGGTCGGCACGCTTCAGCAGCGCTACTTTGCCGAATACGGTACCTCGGCTGCGCGTATTATGTCGCAACTGGCCCTGCGCCAGCGAAACCCCATGGACTCCACGGCTGTGATCAATATGGTGTGCGGTCCTGCAGGTGAACCGATGGTACGCGCGCTCGAAGAGTGCCACCAGGACACGAATCTCTATCGCAACGCGCTCGATCGCCTGTCCCAGGCGGCGGAACTCATGCCCGCCGAACGCGCCGAGGCCGTGCTGGTGCTGTTTGTCGCCGTCGGTTGTTCGGCGGATGTGCGGTCCTCGGTGAACTATGCCATCGACTACGCGCACGCGACCTGTGGCGGAGGCACCTCCACGCCGCGTTCGCTTGGCATGTCGATGACCGCGGGCGAACGCGAACCCGCCCCGGCGCACCCCTTGGGCTTGCTGCGCGTACAAAACAGTTTTGTCGTGAGCGCCCCGCGCTGGATTCAGCCGAGTGAGCAGGGTGTTGAGATTGGCGCGCTGGCCACTGGTGAGGGCGATATTACCGACGTCGGCGACGATGTCTCGGCCCGCCATGCCCATATCTGGTGCGATGCTCAAAATATCTGGCACGTCGAGGACTTGTCGTCCACCAACGGAACCGTGGTGGTAAACGGGGCCACGCGCGTCTGCATTCAGGTCGAGCCCGGCCGTTCCGCCCAACTCAATCCCGGCGACGAGCTCAAGCTCGGCGAATCCACTACCTACGCCATCCTCTTCGGTGCTCTCTAGCCGGCAGATAGGGACGTTCCTTTTCTCTGCCGGCTGGGGACACTCCTTGGCGCGCCAGAGCCGGTCGCCCGGGGATGGAGGGGCCATTTTGGCCCTTGGCGGTCACCCGAGGTAAACCTTTACCGCCCGCCTATATTTGCCGAAATTACACTTGACGGCGGGGTACAATAAACCCGCATGCGGATTTCCGTTGCGGGCGCTTCCCATCGCCGGGGCGTGCCCGGGAGCATCCGGCATGCGGCCTTTGCGGCGCTCGGTCATGTGCAAGACGGGCGGTCGGGCCTGTGGGGCGCATCAGCTGTCCCTCGCCTCGGCATGTCTTCTCTCCACGCCACGTACCTGCTGCTGAGCCTGCCTGCCAGATGATTGGAAGCAACAGCGTAAATCCCATCACGCCAACATCCCGGCGATCGCCGGGGCCTGTATACCTATATGAGAGGAGAGGGGTATATGGCGCGTAAGTTTAAGTCTATGGACGGCAACGAGGCGGCCGCATATGTTTCGTATGCGTACACCGAGGTAGCGGGAATCTATCCCATTACGCCGTCCAGCCCGATGGCCGACCATGTCGACCAGTGGGCGGCCCAGGGTCGCAAGAACATCTTCGGCACCCCGGTCAAGGTCGTCGAGATGGAGTCCGAGGCAGGTGCAGCCGGTACCGTTCACGGTTCGCTGGGCGCCGGTGCTCTGACCACCACCTACACGGCTTCTCAGGGTCTGCTCCTGATGATCCCGAACATGTACAAGATCGCGGGCGAGCAGCTCCCGGGCGTCTTCCACGTCTCCGCGCGTTGCGTCGCTTCCCACGCCCTGAACATTTTTGGCGATCACTCCGACGTCATGGCCTGTCGTCAGACCGGCTTCGCCATGCTCGCCGAGGGCAACGTCCAGGAGGTCATGGACCTCTCGCCGGTGGCTCACCTTGCCGCCATCGAGGGTAAGACCCCGTTCCTTAACTTCTTCGACGGCTTCCGCACCAGCCACGAGATCCAGAAGGTCGCCATGTGGGACTACAAGGATCTGGCCGAGATGTGCGACATGGACGCCGTCCAGGCTTTCCGCGACCACGCGCTCAACCCTGAGCACCCGCACACCCGCGGCAGCCACGAGAACGGCGATATCTTCTTCCAGAACCGTGAGGCCTGCAACAAGGTCTACGACGAGCTTCCCGCCGTCGTCGAGGGCTACATGAAGAAGATCAACGAGAAGCTCGGCACCGATTACGGCCTGTTCAACTACTACGGCGCTCCCGATGCCGACCGCGTCGTCGTGTGCATGGGCTCCTTCTGCGACGTGCTCGAGGAAGTCATCGACTACCTCAACGCTCACGGCGAGAAGGTCGGCCTGGTCAAGGTTCGTCTGTTCCGTCCGTTCTCCATCAAGCACTTCGTCGACGTTCTCCCCGAGACCGTCCAGAAGATCGCCGTCATGGACCGTACCAAGGAGCCGGGTTCCATCGGCGAGCCGCTCTACCAGGACGTCGTCTCCGCTCTCTACGAGGCCGGCAAGACGGGCATCAAGGTCGTCGGCGGCCGTTATGGCCTGGGCAGCAAGGACACGCCTCCTGCGTCCGCGTTCGCTGTCTTCGAGGAGCTCAAGAAGGACGAGCCCAAGCGCGAGTTCACCATCGGCATTGTCGATGACGTGACCAACCTGAGCCTGCCCGAGGCCGAGGATGCGCCCAACACCGCAGCCCCCGGCACCATCGAGTGCAAGTTCTGGGGTCTGGGTGGCGACGGTACCGTCGGCGCCAACAAGAACTCGATCAAGATTATCGGCGACCACACCGACAAGTACGTTCAGGCCTACTTCCAGTACGACTCCAAGAAGACCGGCGGCGTCACCGTCTCGCACCTGCGCTTTGGTGATTCCCCGATCCGCTCGCCGTACTACGTGACCAAGGCCGACTTTGTCGCTTGCCACAACCCCAGCTACATCGTCAAGGGCTTCAAGATGGTCCGCGACGTCAAGCCGGGCGGCACCTTCCTGGTCAACTGCCAGTGGAGCGACGAGGAGTTCGCCGAGCACATGCCCGCCGTGGCCAAGCGCTATATCGCGAACAACAACGTCAACGTCTACCTGATCGACGCTATCGACCTGGCCGCTAAGGTCGGCATGGGCAAGCGCACCAACACGGTGCTCCAGTCCGCCTTCTTCGCGCTGGCCAAGGTCCTGCCCGCCGAGGACGCCCTGCAGTACATGAAGGACGCGGCTACCAAGTCCTACATGAAGAAGGGCCAGGCCATCGTCGACGCCAACCACAAGGCCATCGATGCCGGTGCTACCGCCTTCCGCAAGTTCGAGGTTCCGGCCGACTGGGCTACTGCCGAGGATGCCGCTCCCGTCGAGCTTTCCGAGGAGACCAAGTCCGCTATCGCCCAGCAGGTCAAGAACCTGCTCGAGCCCATCGATCGCATGGATGGCGACAGCCTGCCTGTTTCCGCCTTCGTCGGTTGCGCCGATGGCCAGTTTGAGCTGGGCGCCTCCGCATACGAGAAGCGCGGCGTTGCCGTGGTCGTTCCCCACTGGGACGAGACCAAGTGCATCCAGTGCAACCAGTGCGCCTACGTGTGCCCGCATGCCACCATCCGTCCGTTCGCGATGACCGAGGACGAGGCTGCTGCCGCGCCCGAGGCTACCCGCACGCTCGACGCCATGGGCCCCAAGGCCAAGGGCATGAAGTTCACCATGGCTGTGTCCCCGCTCGACTGCATGGGTTGCACCAACTGCGTCAAGGTCTGCCCCAAGGGCGCCCTCGAGATGGTTCCCACCGAGCAGGAGATGGACCAGCAGCCCGTTTGGGACTACATGGTCGAGAACGTCTCCGAGAAGAAGGAGCTCATCGCGGCCAACGTCAAGGGCAGCCAGTTTAAGCAGCCCTACCTGGAGTTCTCTGGCTCCTGCGCCGGCTGCGCCGAGACCGCCTATGCACGTCTGGTGACCCAGGTCGCCGGCGACCGCATGTTCATCTCCAACGCCACCGGCTGCTCCTCCATTTGGGGCAACCCCGCTGCCACCGCTCCTTACTGCAAGGACAAGGACGGTCACGGCCCGGCGTGGAACAACTCCCTGTTCGAGGACAATGCCGAGCACGGTCTGGGCATGGCCGTTGGCTATGAGGCCGTTCAGCACAAGCTGATCGCCGCTACCCAGGACATCATCGCTGCCGATGGTCCGTCCGACGAGCTCAAGGCCGCTGGCCAGGCTTGGATCGACTCCGTCAACGACGCCGAGGCCTCCAAGACCGCTGCTGCTGCCTACGTTGCCGAGCTCGAGAAGTGCGGCTGCGACGCTTCCAAGGCGATCCTCGCCGACAAGGCTTACCTCACCAAGAAGTCCTTCTGGATCTTCGGCGGCGACGGTTGGGCCTACGACATCGGCTTCGGTGGCCTGGACCACGTCCTGGCTTCCGGCCACAACGTCAACGTCTTCGTCTTCGACACCGAGGTCTACTCCAACACCGGCGGTCAGGCCTCCAAGGCCTCGAACCTGGGCCAGGTCGCTCAGTTTGCCGCTGCCGGTAAGGTGACCAAGAAGAAGTCTCTGGCCGAGATCGCCATGAGCTACGGTTACGTCTACGTGGCACAGGTCGCCATGGGCGCCAACCCGGCTCAGACCCTCAAGGCCATCCACGAGGCCGAGGCCTACGACGGCCCGTCCCTCATCATCGGCTACAGCCCCTGCGAGATGCACTCCATCAAGAAGGGCGGCATGCAGAACTGCCAGGCCGAGATGAAGAAGGCTGTCGAGTGCGGTTACTGGAACCTCTTCCGCTTCAACCCCGAGGCTGCTGCCGGTAAGAAGTTCTCGCTCGATTCCAAGGAGCCCGCGGGCGGCTATCAGGAGTTCCTGATGAACGAGGCCCGTTACGCTTCGCTGACGCGTTCCTTCCCCGAGCGCGCCGAGGAGCTCTTCAAGGAGAACGAGCAGGCCGCTATGGACCGCTACCAGCACCTGCTGAAGCTCAAGACGGTGTACAACGAGGCCTAGGTCTCCCACCGCAGGATCTGAGGGCTGACCTTCGCGGACGTCCTCGGACATGAAAGAACCCCCGCTGCGCACTACGTGCGGCGGGGGTTCTTTCGTCCTGCGGAATGTCCGTGAAGGTCAGCCCTCAGATCCTGCTACGGCTACGTCCTCGGATTGTGTGGGCGGATGACGGACGTGGTTGGTCGGGTATTCCGTCCCCTTCGCTGTTTCGCGGCTTTGCCGCGAAACCTCTCGTTACTTTGGGGATGGATGGGGGACTTGGCTGTTGCCGCCTTTTCGGAGCCCTTCTTTATTCCTTATGCTGGATGAAAAGCCCCTTGTTTTTGCAGGGGTGCATACTCGACTTATAAGTGCATAGAATCTCGTATAGTGCGAGTAAGATTTTACGCTGTCCGTTTTGTGTTTAGCAGAGATGTAGTTTGCATAATCCGACATAATCCTCGCTGCATTTAAATAAAGTTGCACGTAAATAGCGTAGATATGCCTGAGCTGGGGTTCTGTACGCTGAGCGGATAAAAACGACCGTTCACCGTTCCGCTATTTTCAAAATGAATAAAATGAGCGATAAAGAGAATATAAACCTTAATAAACTCGCGTATCGCACGGACGCGGGTTATTAATGGGTTGTAGGCCTTTTACAGAAAGGATTCCAGCAATGTCTAAGCCTCTTGGCAAGCCCGATCGTATTGTCGTCGCCCTCGGCGGCAACGCCCTCGGCAACAATCCCGTCGAGCAGATCGAGGCCGTGAGCAACACCGCCCACGCGCTCCTCGGCCTCATCGAGCAGGGCAACGAGATCATCATCACCCACGGCAACGGCCCGCAGGTCGGTATGATCCAGAACGCCTTCGCCGCTGCCCACGATGCCATCGGTACCCCCGAGATGCCGCTGCCCGAGTGCGGCGCCATGTCCCAGGGCTACATTGGTTATCACCTGCAGCAGGGCATCGGCCGCGAGATGCACAAGCGCTATAAGCGTTGGCACGCCGCCACCGTCGTCACCCAGATTGAGTGCGACCCGGATGATCCCGCGTTCAAGAACCCGACCAAGCCGATCGGCCCCTTCTACACCGAGGAGCAGGCCAAGGAGTTCATGGCCGAGGATCCCTCCAAGGTCTTTGTCGAGGATTCCGGTCGCGGCTGGCGTCGCGTCGTCGCTTCCCCCGATCCCAAGAAGATCGTCGAGGCTGACTCAATCCTCAACCTGCTCGACAACGAGTTCATCGTCATCGCCTGCGGTGGCGGCGGCATCCCCGTCGTCCGCGACTACGAGAACAAGGGCTGCTACAAGGGCGTTCCCGCCGTCATCGACAAGGACCTGGGCGGCGAGCTGCTGGCCGAGGACTGCGACGCCGACGTTCTGTTCCTGCTGACCGCCGTTGAGCATGTCGCCATCAACTTTGGCAAGCCCAACCAGGAGGAGCTCGAGGACCTCACCGCCGACGAGGCCGAGCGCCTGGCCGACGAGGGCCAGTTCGGCAAGGGTTCCATGGAGCCCAAGGTCCGCGCTGCCATCAAGTTCGCCCGTTCCCGCAAGGGCCGCACCTGCATCATCGGCGCCCTGGACAAGGCCGCCGAGACCATGGCCGGCCTCTCCGGCACCCGCATCCACGAGTAGTCTCTACTCTGTTGCCTCTCTCGTGGGCGCTAGGCAAGGCGCCCACAAACTAGCCTCTCTTCATGAGCCCCGCAGCCCGCTCCGGCTGCGGGGCTTTTGCTATTCACCTAGTCATTGGGGACGTTCTTAAACGACTAGTCAAACAAGAACGTCCACAACGACTACTCATTTAAGTCTGTCCCCAATGACTGCGGAAAGCGCATCTCACACCGGCACATGGCTTTCGGGCCCTTTCTCCGTGCTCCCTATAAGTTCGGCTGGACTCCCCGCAACCTGTTCCGAGTTGGCGGAACGAGCGCGACGTGGAGTGTCATTCTTTACCGCGTTAGACTAGACGCAGGGAAAGGAGGAGGACATGGATGCTCGCGTCAAGCAGCTTGTAAATATGATCGAGGACGCTCAGCCTGTCGCTGTCGCGGTACTTGCCAAGCGTCTCGAGGTAAGCGAGCGCGCCGTGAGAAACTATATCCATCGCGCAAACGACAACCTTGCAGGGGTTGCACGCATCGTTGGCAGCAAGGGGCAGTATCGTATCGATGTTGCACGTGCAGATGAGCTTGCTCGCTTGCTAGACGGTGCGGCTCTGGCCCATCCGGGCATTCCTGATACGCGCGACGGCCGTGTGTCCTTCCTTCTTAACGACCTCCTCATGCGGTCCCAGTGGGTGACGATTGAGGAGTATGCGGATTTACTCTATGTTTCGGCGCGAACTCTGTCCAATGACATGCGTCTGGTAGAGCAGAAACTCGCCCAATTTGACTTAACGCTCGAAAAGCGCCCACGCTACGGAATCCGCGTTGCGGGCGGGGAGTCGCAGCGGCGCCTGTGCCTGGCCTCGCTGGTGAGGCCCGTGTTGCCCGACACCGACGATGCAAAGCTCGCCGAGCGCCTGCGGGCCATCGCCGCATGTGTGGACGATGCTCTGACGGCCTCGCCCGTCACGGTGAGCTCGCTGGCATCCCGCAATCTCATCATGCATCTTTACATTGCTCTTGGCCGCATCGAGCAGGGCTGCTATGTCCCAGCTGCAGAATCGGACGTTCAAAAACTGGAGGGAACGCGCGAATACGCCGCGGCTTTCCAGATTGCCGCAAACATCAAGGATGCCCTGGGCGTGAGCATGCCCCGAGAAGAGGTTGCCTTTATCGCAATCCATTTGCTCGGCAGGGGCACGGGCGTGCCCGAGAAGGGCTCTGCCGTTATCTCGGACGAGATGTGGGAGATTGCTTCCGAGATGGTACGTGCGGTCAACGATGAGTTTAGGTTTGACTTTAGCGGCGATCTTGAACTTCGCATGAACCTTGCTCGGCATATCGGCCCTCTGGGCTATCGCCTTGAATATCACATGCATATGGATAACCCCATGCTGTCCGATATCAAGACGAGGTTTCCGTTGGCCTATTCGATGGCAGCTGGCACCTCGCAGGTACTCGAGCGTCATTTTGGCAGCCAGCCCTCTGATGAAGAGCTCGGCTACATCGCCATGGCATTTGCCCTGGCCCTCGAGCAGCAAGCCGACCAGCCGCGTCGCAAACGCATCCTGATCGTGTGCGCCTCGGGAGCGGGAAGCGCCCGTATGCTCGAGCACCAGTACCGCAAGCAGTTTGGCATGTATATCGATTCGATTGAGACATGCGATGTCGCCCGCGTGGGAACGTTCGATTTTTCGCATATCGACTACGTGTTCACAACGGTGCCGCTCAACGTCAAGTTGCCCGTGCCCGTCCGCGAGGCCGATTTCTTCTTGGAGACGAGCGATGTCAACGCTATCCGCAAGGTGCTGAGCGACGACACTGCGCAATCGGACTCCGTGAGCTCTTTCTTTAGCCGTGCCCTGTTCTTCAACCGCGTTGAGGCGTCGTCGAAGCAGGCCGTTCTCCGATATCTCTCCGAGCGCGCCGTCGAGAGCGGCCGTGTCGATGCCCAGTTTGCCCAAGAGGTCGCCGAGCGCGAGAGCGCGAGCGCCACCTCGTTTGGCAATGGGGTAGCCATGCCCCATGGGATGCATCCCTTGAGCGCCGAGGCCTTTGTTACCGTGGGCCTGCTCGAACATCCCATTCTTTGGGACGAATACGGCCATGAGGTCGATATCGTCTTTATGGTGTCGTTTGCCCGGTCGGGCGGCGATGAGGCGCGGATCTTGAGCTCACTGCTCGCCGAGATCTTTATGGACCGCCAGGGGGTCGAGCGCCTACGCGAGCGCCGGTCCTGGCATGAGCTGATGGCGCTTGTGCAAGCGCATACGGCTTAAGACTTCTTTTGTCGATGACCCTGTCAGTCTACCTGCAATAAACCTCGAGGATTGCGGGCGGGAGATAGGCGTTTCGAATATTCAAGTACAAACCAAACATCACGGGAGAGGAGACCGTTATGGACGATCAGGGAACCGAGATGGTTTCGTTTCAGCTGGTCGCTGCAGCGGGAGAGGCACGCAGCCTTGCCTTCGAAGCCCTTGAAAAGGCAAAGGCGGGGGATTTTGACGCCGCCGCCAAACTCATGAAGCAGTCAAAGGATGCGGGAATCAAGGCTCACCACATCCAAACGCAGTTGCTTTCGACTGAGGCAGCGGGCGAGCATCTGTCGGTGGATGTGTTGCTGGTCCATGCTCAGGACCACCTCATGTGCTCCATGCTTGCTCAGGAGCTCGTGCAGGAGCTGATTTGCCTGTATGAGCGCACTGCAACCAAGAACGCCTAGCGGCGTGCGGTGACTATCCAACCAATCAATGCGAAGGGAATCCCTTATGAAGATCCTTCTTGTTTGCGCAGCTGGTCTGTCTACAAGCATTCTGATGAAGAAACTCGAGAAATATGCGGAGCAAAACGGCATCGAGCTCGATATCGATGCGGTGGGTATCGGCGAGTATCAGGAGACGTGCGCCAATTATGACGTGCTGCTCTTGGGGCCGCAGGTGTCCTACCAGCTCAACACCGTCAAGCAGGGGAGCGGTAAGCCGACCGCGGTCATCCCCGCACAGGACTACGGCATGGGCAACGCCGCCAACGTGCTGGCACTCGCCCAGTCGCTGTTGGGTTAGGAGGCAACCATGGAGAAGTTCATGACCCTGCTTCAGGAAAAACTGACCCCTATCGCCAATTTCTGCGGCACCGAGCGCCACTTTGCCTCCATGCAAAAGGGCTTTATGAGCGCGATCAGCTTCATCTTGGTATCTGCCGTCTTTATGATCCTCGCCAACCCGCCGGTCACGGCCGACCTGGTGGCGCAGGGCGGGTTCTGGTCCGTCTTTGGCCCTTGGCTCGATTTTGCCACGGCCAATAAGCTCACGCTGCTCATTCCCTTCAACATGACGATGGGCATACTGTCGGTGATCGTGACGTTCGCAATCGCCTATAACTTGGCGGGCACCTACAAGATGCCCAAGCTTAACGCCGGCATGACCTCGCTGGTGATGTTCCTGATCGCCGCGGCGCCGTCGTCCTACTACCAGCTTGCTGACGAGTCCGTGCTCCAGGCGGTCCCCTGCACCTATCTGGGTGCGCAGGGCCTGTTTACCGCCATCATCGTTGCCTTGGTCTCCGTCGAGGTCACGCGCTTCTGCCAGACCAAGGGCATCACCATCAAGATGCCCGATGGCGTGCCGCCGTTTTTGTCCGAAACCTTTGGCGCCATCGTACCTATGCTCGCCAACATCCTCATCTTCTTTGGCGGCAACCTGCTGATCCAGATGATCGATCCCGCGCTGTCCATCCCCTCGGTTATCGAGAAGCTGCTCGCTGCCCCGCTTTCCGTCGCAGTTGACTCTGTGCCCGGCGCACTGCTTATCTGCTTCATGACGCTGCTGTTTTGGTGCTTTGGCGTCCACGGCAACATGATCGTAATGCCCATCACCGCCCCGGTCACGCTTGCCGCCTTTGCCGCCAACGCCTCGCTCTATGCTGCCGGGCAGCCGCTTGAGTTCCACCCGGCGCTCATGTCGTTGGCCATCAACCTCATCGGCGGCACGGGTAATACGTTCTCTTTTGTGGCGCTCTGCGCGTTTAGGGCAAAGTCGCAGCAGCTCAAGGCATTTGGCAGGGCATCGATCGTGCCGAGCTTCTTCCGTATCTCCGAGCCCGCGATCTTCGGCGCGCCCATCATCTTCAACCCGATCCTCATGATTCCGTTTGTGCTAGGCGGCATGATCTCGGCCCTGCTGTATTGGGGTGCGGTCTCACTGGGTCTTGTCTCTAACTTCTACATCTTGGTGAGCGGCACGTTCCCCATCTTCGTTCAGGGCTTTGTCCAGTGCCTCGACCCGCGCATCTGGGTGTTTACGATCGTTTTGATCGTGGTCATGGCTGTGGTCTGGTACCCGTTCTTTAAGGTGTACGATAACCAGCTCCTGGCTCAGGAGCAGGAGAACGCCGCGGCAGCTTCTGCCGAGGATGCTGAGTAGCATGAGTTACTTTGACAGAACGTCTGCCGCCGGTATGCCCGAGGGCTTTTTGTGGGGTGGTGCCCTCGCCGCCAACCAGGCCGAAGGGGGCTGGAACGAGGGCGGCCGCGGCATGTCGCACTCCGACCTGATCCCACAGGGTTCCGACCGCTGGGATGTAATGTTTGGCAGGCAAAAGCCCGTGGACGATCCGGACAGGCTGTATCCATGCCGCTGGGGCAACGACTTCTTCCATCATTGGCACGAGGATGTCGAGCTCTTTGCCGAGATGGGCTTTAAGTGCCTGCGTCTTTCAATTTGCTGGAGCCGTATTTTTCCCACAGGGATGGAGACCGAGCCCAACGGCGAGGGCTTGGAGTTTTACCGTCAGGTATTCGAGGCGCTGCGCGAGCATGGAATCGAGCCGCTTGTGACGCTGTCGCACTACGACTATCCGTTGGCTCTGGTCGAGCGCTATGGTGGCTGGCAAAGCCGAGAGATGATCGAGCGGTATGCGCACTACGTCGAGACCGTCGGACGCGCGTACCAGGGCCTCGTGCGTTATTGGCTTACGTTCAACGAGATCAACAGCGTGGCGCTGTCCTATCTCAACGCGGGTGTCACGCTCGAGGATGAGCGTGACCGTGCAGCCGTGACCGCGGCGTTCTCGCACCATATGTTTATGGCGAGCGCTCGCGCTGTCGAGATTCTGCACAAGATCGATCCCGCAAACAAGGTGGGTTGCATGGTCGCTGCCGGTGCGACCTATCCGTACCGTTGTGCGCCCGAGGACGTATGGCTTGCGTATGAGGAGGACCGCGGCCGCTACTTCTACACAGACGTGATGGCTGCGGGCGCCTATCCTGCTTGGAAGCTGCGTGCACTCGAGAAAGAGGGTGTTCACGTGCCCTTTGAGCCGGGCGATACGGAGTATCTGGCAGAGCATACGGTCGACTTCATCTCGTTCTCGTACTATTGCTCGCGCTTGGTGTGCGCCGATGATCAGGTGATCGCCGAGAAGGCGGAGGGCAACGTGTTCCCGACGTTGCGCAATCCGTACCTCAAGGATAAAGAGACTGCCTGGAAGTGGCAGATCGATGCGCTGGGTTTGCGCGTGACGCTTGCCGGCTACCACGATCGTTACCATCTTCCGCTCTTTATCGCCGAGAACGGTGTGGGCGGACTCGATGCGCTGGAAGACGGCAAAGTCCACGATGCGTATCATATTGATTACCTGCGAAGGCATATTCTTGCGCTGCGCGATGCAATTGTCGAGGACGGTGTTGACCTGATGGGATACACGCCGTGGGGCTGTATCGATTTGGTGTCGGCCTCGACGGGGCAGATGAAGAAGCGCTATGGCTTTGTTTATGTTGATGCCGATGATATGGGCAAAGGCACGTTCGATCGCTACCGAAAGGACAGCTTCTGCTGGTACCAAAAGGTCATTGCATCAAATGGCGAGGACTTGAGTTAACTCTTGCAGGTCTGTTGCCCCCGCGGTCCGCTTCGGCCGCGGGGGCTTTTGTTATTGAGGCGGCTGTTCATGAGGAGCATTGCAGGCTGCGGAAACCCGGCACTTGGGGACGTTCCTTTCCTGCCGGCAGCTTGGGACAGTCCTTAAAGGCCGCATCGATCAACTGCGGAAAGCACATCCCAGAATGAGCGTCCAACATGGGGTGCGGTTTCCCTTGAGGCCCTCAATCGGAAAATGCATCCCGGATTTTTGTCGAAAAGCGGTCCCTAGTTTCCCAAACGGGCCGCTAACGGAAAGCGCATCCCGCTATTGGGCCCCAAAGCAGGATGCGCTTTCCGTGCTGGCAGTTCCAAGCAGTTCGGGATGGCCCTTTTCGTCTGCTCTCGGCCGGCGTCCGTAAGACTGTCCCCGACGACCACTCATTTAAGTCTGTCCCCAATGAGTGCCCAATGACTAGTAGTAGGCCCACATGGCTTCGACTTCGTTGAGGACCTCTACGACGCCCCAGCGGCGGGCGCTGCGGCTGGCCGAGTTGGGGTCGTAGACGCCAATCTGGTTGGCATCGTCGATGCCGTAGAGCACGATGTAGTGGCCTACGTTGGTAAACGTACCGGGGCGCACTGCGGCGATGACGGGCGCACCCGAGCGAAGTGCTTGGGTAATCGATTCGCGATCGTTATAGAGCTGTGTTCCGTTGAGCCCCAGCTGCCACGCACCGCCTGTCATAAACGACCACTCGGTGGCACCAGTGGGGACGTAGTTGCCGGCTTCGGCCAGTGCGCATATATCGACCGGCGTCTTATCGGTGTGGCCGGTCTTAAAGATATAGACCATGGTGAGGCAAGTGGGACCGCAAGCGTTTTCGCGAATAGTGCCACCGGCATAGGGCAGCTCCGACCATGCGGGGTCAATTTGGTAGATGTGGGGCATGGCGCCGGCCTGCCATTGCGAGCGTGGGGTCGAGAACGCAAAGGAGTAACCGGGCGCGACGGGAGCTTTAAGCAGCTTGTCCTCGGCAGTGGGCTCAAGACCGGCTGATCCGTGGGAGATGCAGGATCCCAAAAACACAAAGACGAGGCAGGCGGCGATGGAGCAAAGCGCAAGACGTAGGCGGCGGGCCGGAAGCGTGTGGCTTGTGGTATGCGACGCGGGGTGAGGGGCGGAATTGCCGCGACCGCGTTGGGGTCGCGAAAAGGAGCGCTTAACGTAGTAGTCGGTCTTGCGATGATCGTAGCGGCGTGGCTGCGATGCATCGGCCTGGCGTTGGCGTGCGGCCGCGTTTACGTTGCTTGGCTGTTTCGCGGCGCCGCTCTGTTGTCGGGATGAAGCCCCGTGCCGCTCTTGTGGCCGTTGTGGGCTGTCGTTGCCGGAGGCGCTTATGGGCGTCGATGTGGCGCGGCCGGCAAGGCGCACACTTTGTGGCCGCCGATCGTCGTCGCTGTATCCGTATGCCATTCGAACCACCTTGCCTCGTGTGTAACTTGTCTATCCTACATAAAAAGATGTGCGGTACGCGGGGATGTGCGCCAAAAGCCTGACAAACGGTATGAACGTTGCCGCGCCGCGCGCCAAGCGTCACGGCAACAGGTATTCAAAAACAGACAAGATGAAAGCGTCCAAGACGAATGGCGTCCCCAGCCGTTCGTCCCAAAAACAGCGCCGTTCGTTACGCGGTTTTGCCTTCGGTCGAGCTATAGACGGCAGTGCGGCTCCAAGGCCGTATCGTAAGGCCACGAAATAAAAGCGCGCGGTCAGACAGGCCGCGCAGGGGTGACGCCAAGGGCGTCAAATAGGAAAGGAGGGGAACAATGGCGGACAAGAACGCAGAGGTTGCAGTCGAGGATAACGGCGGCATGAAGAAAACGCTCTCGCTCTGGAACTTCTTCACCATCGGTTTCGGTGCCATCATCGGTACCGGTTGGG
>URJD01000017.1 GCA_900548075.1 uncultured Collinsella sp. | reverse complement strand
TGCCAGCAGCTGTGCTCGGAGTTGCGCTCGCCGGTCTGCTCAAACAGACGCTGGTTGTAGGCGTCCAGCTCCTCGCGCACGATGGCGTCGGCATTCTTGAGGATCTCGAGCTTCTCCCTGTCGACCGCACCGATGATGCGGATGGCAAGACCCGGGCCCGGGAAAGGCTGGCGGAACACGATGTGACCCGGCAGACCCAGTGCCAGACCAAGCGCGCGGACCTCGTCCTTAAAGAAGTGGTCGAGCGGCTCAATAAGGTCGAAGTGTACGCCCTCGGGGAACGGGATCAGGTTGTGGTGGCTCTTGATGGTGGCCGTCTTGCCGCCCGTCTTGCGAGCACCGGACTCGATGATGTCGGGGTAGATGGTGCCCTGAGCCAGGTACTTGACCGGCTTGCCATCGGTCTCGAGCTGCTGCGCCACGGCGAAGAACTCTTTCCAGAACTGCGTACCGATGATACGGCGCTTCTCCTCGGGCTCGGTCACGCCGGCCAGAAGCTCGGCATAACGGTCCTCGGCGTGGACGTGAATAAAGTCGACGTCAAACTGCTTGGTGAAGACCTCCTCCACCTGCTCGGGCTCGCCCTTGCGCAGCAGGCCGTGGTTGATGAACACGCAGGTCATCTGCTTGCCCACGGCGCGGGCGCCCAGCGCAGCCACGACGGAGGAGTCGACGCCGCCGGACAGGGCCAGAATCACGCGGTCGTCGCCGACCTTCTCGCGGAACTCGGCCGTCATGGTCTCGACCAGGTTGTCCATGCTCCAGTTGGGCTCCAGGCCGCAGATCTCAAACAAGAAGTTGCTCAGCAGCTGCTGACCGTACTCGGAGTGCTTGACCTCGGGGTGGAACTGCGTGGTGAAAATCTTGCGCTCGACGCACTCCATGGCGGCAACCGGGCACACGTCGGTGCTGGCGGTAACGGTAAAGCCCTCGGGCACCTCGGACACGGCGTCGCGGTGGCTCATCCACACGGTCTGCTCCATGGGCGTGGAGTTAAAGAGCTTGGCGCCGGCAGTGCGCGTAATAGTGGCGCGGCCGTACTCGCCCACCTCGGAGTGACCGACCTTGCCGCCGAGCGTCACGGCCGTGATCTGATGGCCGTAGCAAAAGCCCAGGACGGGAAGGCCCAGGTCAAAGATGGCGGGATCGATGGACGGAGCGTCCTCGGCGTACACAGAAGCCGGGCCGCCGGAAAGGATGAGCGCAGAGGCGTTCATCTCGCGAATCTCATCGGCCGAGATGTCGCAGGGAACGATCTCGGAATACACGTTGAGGTCGCGGACGCGACGGGCAATGAGCTGACCGTACTGCGCACCAAAGTCGAGTACGAGGACCTTTGCGGAAGCCTTTTGATCCATGGTTTCCCCCTCTTGTTGGCGGGGAGCCGGTGCCCACCCGCGCGAATAAACGAAAACAGCTTTCATAGTGTACACGTTATATGGGGTTTCTCGTCCCTCGCAGCCATCAGCGCACGGCAAACGCACGACCTGGGCCCTATTTGACGGCGATTGAAGTGTTACCAAACGTTACAGATGATGTAATACGTTTGAACATTGGACGCCCTGTGCCACAATACTGCCGAACGACTCCGCCTCTGCGGCGGCAAATACGATAGGAATACCAGCATGAAGCGCATCCTTCTCATCGCCACGGGCGGCACCATCGCATCGACCGAGGACGGCAACGGCCTCTCCCCCGCCCTGACCGGTGAGGAGCTTGCCCAGAGCGTCCCCGAGATCTCGGGCCTCTGCGAGCTCGACGTCGTGCAGCCCATGAACATCGACAGCACCAATATGCGCCCCAGTGACTGGATGCGTATCCGCGACGTCATCGTCGAGGGTTATGCCGACCACGACGGTTTCGTGATTCTGCACGGCACCGACACCATGAGCTACACCGCGGCGGCGCTTTCCTATCTGATTCAGGACAGCCCCAAGCCTATCGTACTCACCGGCTCGCAAAAGCCCATGGGCAATCCCTTTACCGACGCCAAGCTCAATCTGTACCAGAGCCTGCTCTATGCGCTCGACGAGCATTCGCGCGACGTCTCGATCGTGTTTGGCGGCGTCGCTATTGCCGGTACGCGCGCCCGCAAGCAGCGCACCATGAGCTTTAACGCGTTTATTAGCGTCAACTATCCGCCCATCGCCTACATCCGCAACGACCGCATCGTGCGCAATGGGCTCCACGGCACCCACCAGAATGAGAGCCCGGTTCGTTTCTACGACAGTATCGACCCGCGTGTATTTGTACTCAAGCTTACGCCCGGCGTGAACCCGGGCATCCTCGACGCCCTTGCCGACGGCTACGATGCTGTAATCCTTGAGACCTTTGGCATTGGCGGTATTCCCGAGTTTGGCGAGTCCGGCGAGTCGTTCCAAGAGGCGATTTTTCGCTGGGTCGATTCGGGTCGCACCGTCGTTATGACCACGCAGGTCCCCGAAGAGGGCCTCGATCTGGGCGTTTATGAGGTCGGCCGCGCTTACGCCGATCATCCGGGCATTCTGCGCGGCGATGACATGACCACCGAGACGCTCGTGGCCAAAACCATGTGGGCACTCGGCCAGTCACGTGATGCGGCCGAGATTCAGCGCCTGTTCTACAGCCAAGTCAACCACGACCGCATCCCGATGGCGTAATTCAGTTGTCGACGGGTATCCCCTATTCGATACCCTCGAGAAGCTCTGACACCGTCATGCCGAGTGCGGGCGCGATCTTAAATAGAACCTTGAGCGTGAAATTTGCCGTCCCATCTTCGATTCGGTCGAGGTAGGGTCGGCTGATTCCTGTCGCCACACAAAAATCAACCTTGGAGATACCAAGGTCTCTGCGTGTCTCTTCGACCCGCCTGCCAAGAATCTGTTTCGTACGTTCGTCCATGCAGCCGAGTTTGAAATGGAGCCGAACATAAACGTAAACTATAGTTTACGTTTTGCCGAATACACAGGAGTTTTCTATGTCGGGTTCTTCGGTCCGCACGTACCGAGCCACGCTTCGCACAAACAGCGCACCGCCCAAGCTCGTCGTCGTTGAAGCAGAATGTCTTTCGCCCGATGAGCGCACAGCATTTGCATTGCTATCAAGTCGCGTCGCCGCCGTTTTGGTCCCTTGCCCGGCGCAAGGTGAACTTGCCATCCAATGCCAAGCGCACAGCTGCTCGCTCAATCAGGCTGCCGTAATCGTAACCAGCCAACGCGGCCTGTCGCTCCTTTTGGAAGCCGGCATCGCGCTCGCCCTCCGCGGCGCCGGATACGAAAACGAGGCCGCCGCCGACATGGTCTTTCAACCACGATCGAGCGGCGGCCTCGCAGCAGCCATCGAATATGCTTGCAGGCTCGTTGCCTAAAGGCGCAAGCTAAAAGCCCAGGCCAAAGCCCATACCGGTAATCGCCGAATACATAAAGTAGACGTTGATCACGTTGAGGAACACACCCGTGATGCAACCGTTACGCAGGTAGCGCTCGCACACGATGCGCGCCATGGCGGCGGAGTCATCATTGTTCTTTGCCTGGCGTCCCGCCGTAAAGTACGTCGCCACGCTCAGCAGTAGATTGAGCACCGGCAATGCCAGCAGCTCGTAGCTCTTGCCCCAGCGCGTCGCCTCGCCGGCGGCATTAAACTTCGTTGCCACCTCGGGACCAATGTTGGGGATAACACACGCTGCGACCACCAGCGGAATCACCGCAAGTACGAGCAGCGCGATACCCATGTAGCCAGCTTTTTTGCCATATTTAAACATATGCGTCGTCCTTACACGTTAAAGCGGAAGTGCACGACGTCGCCATCGGCCATGACATAGTCCTTGCCCTCAATACGCAGCTTGCCGGCGGCCTTGGCGCCCTGCTCGCCGCCGAGCTCGATGTAGTCGTCGTAGCCAATGACCTCGGCCTTAATAAAGCCACGCTCAAAGTCGGTGTGGATGACACCGGCGGCCTGCGGGGCGGTCGCGCCCTGACGCACCGTCCAGGCCTTGACCTCCATCTCGCCAGCCGTAAAGAACGACTGCAGGCCGAGCAGCTTGTAGGCAGCCTGAGCGAGCACGTCCAGACCGGGCTGCTCCAGGCCCAGGCTCTCCAGGTAGTCGGCAGCGTCCTCGGGATCGAGCTCGGAAAGCTCGGCCTCGATCTTGGCGCAGATCGGCAGCGGCTTGACGCCATCAATGGGCGCCAGGTCCTCGTTGAGCATGTCCTCGTCTACGTTGGCCACATACAGGATGGGCTTCATGGTGAGCAGGAACAAGCCCTTGGCAGCGGCGCGCTCCTCGTCGGTCATCTCCATGGACGCGGCGCGCTTGCCCTCGTTGAGCCAGGCAAGCAGGCGCTTGGCGACCTCAAACTTGGGCATGAGCTCCTTGTCGCGCTTGGCCTCCTTCTCGAGCTTGGGCAGCTGCTTCTCGAGCGTGCCCATGTCGGCCAGGATGAGCTCGGTCATGATGGTGTCGGCATCGCCGGCGGGATCGACGAACTCGCCCGTGCGGCCCACCTCACGCATGACGTTGGGGTCCTTAAAGTAGCGCACGACCTCGCAGATGGCGTCGGTCTCGCGAATGTTGGCCAGGAACTGGTTGCCCAGGCCCTCGCCCTCGTTAGCGCCCTTCACCAGACCTGCGATGTCGACGAACTCGACCGTCGCCGGCACGATGCGGCCCGGGTTAACGATGTCGGCAAGCTTTTGCAAGCGGCTATCGGGCACGTCGACGATACCCACGTTGGGGTCGATCGTGGCAAACGGGTAGTTGGCGGCAAGGCCGGTCTTTTTGGTAAGCGCGGTGAACAGCGTCGACTTGCCCACGTTGGGCAGGCCCACGATACCGATGGAAAGGGACACGACAGCTCCTTTTGATACAGGTACTTCAAACTGCATAAGTATAGCGCCGCCGCAGCATCCGGGCGAATCCGGACACCGCGGCGGCGCAAATGAAGCAGAGATAGAGCTCGCTGACTAGTCCGCGAGCTTCTCCACCTGATCGAGCATCTTGTCGAGCTTGGCCTTTGCCTCGGCCTTGACCTTCTCGGCCTCCTCGTGGGCCTTGGCCTTCTGAGCGGCCTTTTCCTCGGCCTCGGGATCGACGACGACCAGGTTGGATGCATCATGCTCAACCAACTTAAGCGCATGCTCGGGACACACCTTGACGCAGGCCCCGCAACCTAGGCAATACGTGGACTCCAGTGCAAAGCGACCGCTTCCCACCAAATCGCAGGCAAACGTGGGGCACACGTTGACACACTCGCCACACGACGTGCACTTGTCAAAATCGCACTCCGGCGTGCTCACCTGCATGTTCTGGGCAAGCTCGGGATGGTTTTGCAATGTCGAGAGCACCAGCTGCCGCCCGTGCGTGAGCGAACGGCGACGCTTGGTCGTCGTGGTGCCGCACATGGTGTTGAGCGTGCGCTCGAGCTGCGTGATCTGGTGACGGTGAGCCTTCAACTTCTGCGTCACCGAGGCCAGTGCCGCCGTCGCCGGATTGAGCTTGGTCACCGTCAGGCCCGTGGTACGGGCAATCTTTTCCATGTACTCCTTGCGCTCGTACTCGCGAAGCTTATGGCACTTGAGGCTCTTGGGGTCGACCTCCAGGCCCATGCCCGTACCAGCCCACTCCTCGGCAGTAGCGATGGCCTCGCCCAGAATATCCTCGCCACCGGTGTTGCGGCACTTATCGCACACGCCCAGTGGCAGGTAGACGCTCACGTTGGGATAGTCGGCCAGCACCGAGAACCAGGTCTCGGCAGTAATATCGCCCACGCAGGCGACGACGACCTCGTTTTCGCGCGGCATGCGCTTAAGGGCGCGCGTGCAGGTAACGTAGGCGGTCTCGTGGCTCGTAGCAGCAGAGACGATATCGTCATACAGGTTTTTGGGCGCCAGGCGCGGCGAGATGATCGCCTCGGTCGGACAGGCAGCGGCGCACAGGCCGCACTTGCGACAGGAGTCGAGGATCTCGATGGCGTCTTCCTCGACCTCGATAGCGTTGACCGGGCACACGTCCATGCACGCGGTGCAGGCGCTCTTCTCGTTTTTGCAGGTCAAGCACGGAATGGTGTTGCCGCGCGGACGCTCCTTGTAGTCGGCAGGATTCCACTGCGGTGCCGACGGATCGAGTGCATCGGTCACACCGCCAAGCGGGTTTTTAAGAAAGTCGAAACCCTTGCTGATCTCGATAATGTCATCAAACAGATCGTGTTCCTGCGCCATGCGCGGCCCCTCCCTGAGCAGTGCAAACAAGCAAGAGATAATGATACGCTATCGGCCCACGCCTCGGGCAAATTACACGCGGCGCATCTTTGCGGCAAATAGCCCATGGCCCATCGCCGCCTCGATTGCACAAGGTCAATCAAGCGCCAAACTATGCCTCGCACATGAACTGCACGAGCTTTTGTTTGGTCACCTTTGCCTGCTCGTTGGCCATATTACGTTCATTTCTAAAGACCGCATTTGCAACACTCTGCAGATCGGCATCGGAAATCTCGCCAAGGCCCAGCTCCTCGAGCGTCGTCGGCAGACCGACGCGTTGGCAAAACTCGAGCACCTGATCAAGCTCGGGTGCACGCTCCAGGCGCAGCTGCACCACCAGGCCAAATGCCACGGCCTCGCCATGCATTGCCTTGCACTCGGGCAGAATCGTCAGACCGTTGGCGATGGCATGCGCCAACGCCAAGCCACCGCTCTCAAAGCCGACGCCCGAGAGCAGAATATTGCACTCGATCAGGCGCTCAACTGCCGGCGATGTACGGCCCTTTTTGAGATCGCGCTTGGCAGCGACGCCGCACTCCATGAGCGTGTCGTAGCAGGCGCGAGCCGCAACCAAGGCCAAGTGTCCCGGCGCGCCACCGTGCTCGTTGGCGCCGTGCGCCGCGGCGCACGAACGCGCCTCAAAATACGTTGCCAGCGCATCGCCCATACCAGCGACCGTCATACGCAGTGGGGCCGCCGCGACCACGTTGGTATCGACCACGACCAGGTCTGGATTCTTCTCGAGCATCAGGTAGTGGTCGAACGACCCATCCTCGTGATACAGCACCGAAATCGCGCTGCACGGACCGTCCATCGAAGCCGCCGTGGGGCATACACACAACGGCAACTCGGCATAAAACGCAACGGCCTTGGCGATATCGAGCATCTTGCCACCGCCAATACCCACCACCATGTCGCAATACTCAGTCTGGGCTTCCTTAGCCATTTTTACAACGGCCTCTTCCGTACACGGACCGTCATAAATCTTAAAGAACGGCTCGCTTAGATCTTCATCCAGAAATCCATCGACGATCTGCCTGCACAGCCGATCCTCGGTGCCCTGGTCAAACAAGACATAGGCAGCGCAGCCCAACCATGACAGATACCTGCCCTGACGCGACAGTTCGCCCGGCCCCTGAACATACCGGCCGGGACCGCCGTAAACCACAGGAAGCGCCATACGAGAATCCGCCCTTCATCAAACAACGATTGGTGCAAAGTAACCTGACCCCTTTGCACCATAGCAAAAAGGGGCAAAGCCATCTGTTGGCTTTGCCCCTTCCTTAGCTTGATTTACTCATCCATGAGATAGTAGTGACCCAGTGCGTCGGCACCCAGAATGGCGTTTGCAACCATCTCGGGCGTCACCTCAAACGGCATGTTGCACATGGTGTCATCGGGTGCGCAGGCGGCCTCGGCAACAATCATGGCCTGCTCGCGCGTAAGCTCGGCAACGCCAAGTTCCTTCATCGTGACCGGCAGGCCCAGCTCAATGCAGAAGCCCAAGACTTCCTCGAGTTTCTCAGTCGGAGCATCCTCGAGTACCAGCTGGACGATAGTGCCAAAGGCGACCTTCTCGCCGTGATACATGCCGTGACACTCGGGCAGCATCGTCAGGCCATTGTGGATGGCATGAGCAGCAGCAAGGCCCGAGCTCTCAAAGCCGATGCCGGAGAGCAGCGTGTTTGCCTCGATGATATGCTCGACGGCAGGCGTGAGCGCACCCTTCTCCAGCGCAACCTTGGCCTTAACGCCATCGGCCATAAGCGTCTCGTAGCAGAGCTTGGCAAGCGCCAGACCGGCCATGCCGCCCTTGCCGCCAGCGCAGGTGCCGCCGTCGGCATCGTGCGTTGCCTGGGCCTCGAAATAGGTTGCGAGCGCATCGCCCATACCGGAAACCGTCAGGCGCACCGGGCTCGCCGCGATAACCGTCGTATCCATAAGGACAATATTGGGGTTTGCCTTAAGGAAGAGGTACTTGTCGAACTGGCCGTCATCGGTATAAAGCACCGAAAGTGCCGAGCACGGTGCATCAGTCGAGGCGATGGTGGGGCAAATGATAACCGGGGACTCCAGGTAGTAGGCGACGGCCTTCGCGGTGTCGAGGATCTTGCCGCCACCGACGCCGACGACGATATCGCAACCGTTGTCGCGAGCGAGCGCAACCAGGCGATCGACCTCGCCCTTGGAGCACTCGCCGTTAAAATCCTCAAACAGCAGCTCGGCCTTAGCCTCGGCAAAGCCGCCCTCGATCTTGGCACCGACGCGCTTCTTGCCCGAAGGCGTCACGATGACGAGGGCTTTAGCGCCGAGCGGCTCGACATAGGAGCCGAGCTTGGCCAGCTCGTCCGGACCCTGGATGTACTTGCTGGGGCTATTGAAAATTGCAGCCATAACTATCCCATTCTCTAAAAGAAAAAAGAAAGGGGCTCCGTACAGATACGTGCGGAGCCCCTCGTTACGATAACAAGAGTCGATTAGAAATCGATGTCGGTGTCGTAGTAGCAGGCCTTGAGGATCTTCTCGAAGTCGGCAGCCTTGGTCTCACGCGGGTTCTCGGGCGTGCAGGCGTCCTGCTCGGCGTTCGCGGCAATCTCGGGCAGCTTGGCGAGGAACTCCTCCTCGGAAACCATCTGCGGGTTCTCGGCGTCGACCTTCACGCCACCATTCGCGTAATCCTTGATGGACTGCGGAATGTTGAGCTGGTCGTTGAGGTCGCGGATCTTCTGGACGAGCGCAGCGATGAGCTCCTCGTTGGTCTCGCCGGGAAGGTGCAGGATCTCCTTGGCCACGTAAGCGTAACGCTCGGCAGCACGCGGGTCCTTGGAGTTCCACTGGATGACCTTGCCAAGGTACATAGCGTTAGCAGCACCGTGGATGATGTGACCGTTCTCGAAGGCTGCACCGGTCTTGTGAGCCATGGAGTGAACGATGCCGAGCAGGCCCGAGGAGAAGGCGATACCGGCGATGCACTGAGCCTCGTGCATGTGCTGACGGGCCTCATGGTCGCCAGCATAGGACTTGGGCAGCCACTCAACGATCTCGCGGATGCCGTGCAGAGCGTTGGCGTCGGTGAACATAGAGGCGCAGGTGGAAACGTAGGCCTCCATGCAGTGGGTCAGAGCGTCCATGCCGGTGTGAGCGCACAGCTTGGCGGGCATGGTGTAGGTGAGCTCGGGGTCGACGATGGCGACATCAGGGGTGATGTTGAAGTCGGCCAGCGGGTACTTGATGCCCTTTTCGTAATCCGTGATGACGGAGAATGCGGTGACCTCGGTAGCGGTGCCGGAGGTAGAGGAAATGGCGCAGAAGTGAGCCTTCTGACGCAGCTCGGGGAAGCTGAACGGCTGGATAATGTTGTCGAAGGACTCCTCGGGATACTCGTAGAAGACCCACATGGCCTTAGCAGCATCGATGGGCGAACCGCCGCCGATAGCAACGATCCAGTCGGGCTCGAAGTCGCGCATAGCGGCTGCGCCCTTCATGACGGTCTCGATGGAGGGATCGGACTCGACGCCCTCGAACAGCTTGACCTCCATGCCGGCCTCTTTGAGGTCGGCCTCAACGTCCTGCAGGAACCCGCCGCGGCGCATAGAGCTGCCGCCAGAAACGATGATGGCCTTCTTACCCTTGAGGTTCTTCACCTCGTGGCGAGCGCCCTCACCAAAGTACAGATCGCGAGGATTGGTAAAACGTCCCATACTGTGCCTCCTAAACAAGCCCCTCTTAGACTTGCGTATATAACGGAGCACCCAATTGGCTCCGTTAGGACCGGTTTGCGCGTTGCCGGCGATGACAATGCGCGATGTCTAAACGTCTCAACGCTCAGACAAACACTATTTTACCGTTCTGGTTGGTCAGTTATTCACCTAAAGCCGCCAATGATGAAACGTTTTTTCTATCCCTGAAGACCCTTGTGCGGCATTCATACTCCCAAGCTGGGCAAACGTTTTATCAAGGTTGACTACATATCCCGGGCAGGACGGTGCCCCTCCAAAATATGCACCGTTCGCCGCCAAAAATCGACCGTTTGCGGCACCGTGATACCACTCGGTCGTCCAAGGTGCCGACATTTGTGCGACATCCGTCTTCGTGGTGCAAAGGTGCAAGTCCAAGTGCGGCACCCCCGGTGTGCCACATGCGGGTAAACTAGAACCTTATATAGAGATATTTGAACCCTAACCGCAGCAAAGGAGGCCCCATGGCATTCGATCCCATTCAAGAGGATTGCCATCGCCTCGTTCTTGAGGCCTTGCGCCGCGACAATATCCCGCTCACCGACGGCCCCGCCGTCGAGCGTCTGATGGAGCAATTCACCCGCGACCCCGCGCCGCTCATCGTGCACGATCGCGACCGCGCCGGGCATCTGATTGCCAAGGTGGTCGAGGCCGTCGACTACCGCATTCCCTTTATCCCCGACGATGCCCAAGCCGAGCAGGAAGAGGCCGCTGCCGAGAACATGCTTCGCGAGGCCGCCGCACTCGATCCGGCCAACTGGGATGCGCAGCGCATGTTGTGCGCCCTCACCGCTGACTCCAACGAGGAATACGTGCAATATCTGGTGTCCAAGTGCGACGAGGTGGAGCACGACCTGGCGCTCAAGATCGCCTCGGCGCAGGACCCCTACGAGCGCGAGGCTGCAGGCGACCTGACCCGCCGTCCCTACCTGCGCTGGCTTGCCGCCTTGGCATCGCGCGCGCTCATTAGCGGCCGCTACCGCATGTCGCTCGAAGCCGCAAACCGCAGCCTCGACTTTGCCCCCAACGATCCTGCCGGCGTCCGCCACACCGCAATGCTCGCCATGGCAAAGCTCGAATACCCCGCTGAGGAGCTCAAGCGCTTTCGCTCTGCCCACTCCGTCCCCTATCTCGCCAACACGCCGCTGCGCCGTCGTCCCAAGGATGCAGAACGCGACTTGGACCCGTGGACGCTCATCGCGCTGATGAGCGCTGCCTGGCGCGAGCTGGATTACGAGGGCGCCGAACACTACCTGCGTATCCTTGCGCGCTCGTGCCCGCACGCAGCCGAGGCGCTCTACTTCCAAACCGAGTTTCCCGATGGCGTCTATGCCCGCGTCAACGTGGGTGCAGGCTCCACCGACGAGCTCGTCCTTGCACTCTCCGAGGCGACGCCGGTACTGCAGGAGGGCCTGGGCGCACCCGACAACGCCAGCTTTGCCGCCTGGGTCGCCACCAACGACATCGTGCGCTCCCAGATCGACGAGCGCATACTGCGGGCGGCCGAGC
This sequence comes from uncultured Collinsella sp., assembly GCA_900548075.1. Lineage (GTDB taxonomy): Bacteria > Actinomycetota > Coriobacteriia > Coriobacteriales > Coriobacteriaceae > Collinsella. Next base: position 7,755 of record URJD01000017.1, on the reverse strand, counting down.
AGGGCTTGCCGTTTAAGGGAGGAGACCTCTAATGGATCCGAGCGTCTACATCCCCGCCTACCTGGAGCGCACCTATCTGGCGTCGCACCCCGAGCTCACCGATGCAGCACGCGAGCTTGTCCATAACGACATTAGCGCGAATCCCCAAAAGTATGCGCAGTCCGAGCATGCTCAGGCGCTGCTGTCCTATGCCGGTGTTCATCGCCACCTGCTCGACGAGCTCCATCGCATCGAGGACATGGGCAGCGACGAGGAGTTTGAGCAGACGCGCAACCGCTTGTTCGACGATATGCGTGATGAGCTGCTCAAGATCGTCCGCATCGATGCGCTGGCCGTCGATGCCCAGCTGCTCGCCATCATTTTGGCGGACACGCCCGTCGACGCCTGCCTGGGCGACCTGATGAAGCTCGAGGCGAGCACGGCCGACTACCTGCAACAGAGCGTGCCCGGGTTTGATATGGAGGCCCCGCACTATTGGGCCAATAATGTTTTGGCCGACGGTGTCACCGCAGCGGACCTTACCGTGAGCGAGCCGGCCCTTATCGGGTGGCTTCACACACTCGAGGCCATCTCGCAGCTGTGCATGGCGAGCGCTCGTTACCGCGCCGCCGCCAACTATGCTCGCCGTGTCCTTAAGGCGGAGGGCTATCCCACCCGGGCCGCCGGCACCGTATTGCTTGCCCTCGCCCGCTTGGAAGACCAGGACGGCTTTTTTGCCCTGGCGCATCAGCTCGAGGAACAGATGGGGGCAGACGCACTCGAAAACTCTCCTTGGTACCTGCTCGCCCGCACGATCTTGCTGTTCAAAACAAACAAGATGCGCCCGGCGGTGCGTGCGCTGCGTGAGTTCGCTAACCGCTGCGAGGGCGGCGCGTTCTTCTTGCTGAATCCCATGTACCAGACGCCGTATCTTCCCTGCCGACCCGAGCCGCGCGACCCCTGGGACCTTTCGCACCAGGCAGTTTGGGAGGCCGACGGCATTATCTCGGACACCCCCGACTTTGCCCCCTGGGCCAACGCCTGCGAAGATGTATCGCAGCTCGCCCAGGAATTTGCGCGCCGCTACGGCTTTTAGCGACGCGATCGCCCCGACCATGTCATTCACGTTAGGAACGACTTCATGAACTTCCGCTCATCTCTTGCCTGCACCTCGAGCGATATCGCCCGCTGGGGACTGCGCTCTGTCCTCAAACGCCAGGGTGGCGTGCTTCCCGGCCGCATCGCCATGAAGATCGACCCCGAGCTGCTAAGCGACCTCGCGAGCCTGGTCGACCGCAGCGTGGTGATCACCGGTACTAATGGCAAGACCACCACCTCCAACCTCATCGCTGACGCCGTTGCTGCCAGCGGCGCTACCGTGGTGTGCAACCGTGCCGGCAACAATATGGAGCCTGGTGTGGTGGGTGCTCTGCTCGAGGCCCGCGGCGGCCTTAAGCACACCAGCAGCGGCAAGCGCGTGGGCGTTTTTGAGTGCGACGAGCTCTACACGGTGCGCGTCCTGCCCAAGCTCAAACCGACGTACTTTGTGCTGCTCAACCTGTTCCGCGACCAGCTAGACCGCTACGGCGAGATCGACCATACCCAAGACGTCATCGCCCATGCGTTGGAGCTCTCTCCGGCAACAACGCTCATCTACAACGCAGACGACCCGCTGTGTGCCGCGATCGCCGCGCGCGTCCCCAACACGAGCATCGCCTTTGGCATCGACGGCGCCACGGGCACCGAGTCCGACCGCATTAGCGACTCGCGTTTTTGCTCGCAGTGCAACGCCCCGCTGGAATACGACTATGTGCAGTACGGACAGCTGGGCGCCTATCATTGCCCTTCGTGCGGCTGGGGTCGCCCCGCGCTGCTCCGCCGCGTGACGGGCGTTGAGCTCGGCTGCGACGGCTACGGCTTTGACCTGGCCTTTGGACCCGAGGCCAACGCGCCCGCCGTGCACATCGCCACGCGCTACAACGGCCTGTACATGGTCTATAACGTCGCCGCCGCCTTCTTTGCGGCGCACGAGCTGGGCGTGGACGCGGCGCACCTGCAGCCCACGCTTAATGCCTACGTGCCCGCCGGCGGACGCATGGGCCGCTGGGATATTGCCGGCCGCACCGTCGAGGCCAACCTGGCCAAGAATCCCGTGGGCTTCGATCGCCAGATCCAGTCCATTAAAACGGCAGGTGGCAGGCTCTGCGCCTTCTTCCTAAACGATAACGATGCCGACGGCCACGATGTCTCGTGGATCTACGATGTCGACTTCGAGCGCATCGCCGACACGCCGGGTCTTGTCGCCTTTGCCGGAGGCACGCGTGCGCACGACATGCAGGTACGCCTCAAGTACGCCGGCATCGATGCCGCGATTATCTCGGACGTCGCGCAGGCGATCGGCGCCGTGGCAGACGAGGCCGCCGATGACACCTTCTACGCCGTCGCCAACTACACGGCCTTCCCGCCGTTAGTCAAGGAGCTCGACGGGCTTAAAGACGACGATGCAAGCTCGATTGTCTCCCACGCCGTAACGCGCGCCGATGGTAGCGCTGTCCCCACCGATATTGCGCCGGTCGAGCTTTCGCGCCCCCTGCGCATCGTCTACCTGTATCCCGATGCGCTCAACCTCTACGCCGACGGCGGCAACGTTATCGCGCTCGAACGCCGCTGCGCCTGGCGCGGCATTCCCGTGCGTGTGGACGAAGTCCACATGGGCGAGACGCTCGACCTGACCGACGCCGACATCGTTATGATGGGCGGCGGCTCCGATCGCGACCAGCTGGCCGTGGCACACGAACTGCTCGCTCAAAAAGACAAGGTCGCGGCCTATGTTGAGGACGGCGGCACACTGCTTGCTATCTGTGGCGGCTATCAGCTGCTCGGCCGTTCGTACTATATGGGCGAAGATCGCATCGAGGGCCTGGGCGTCATTGCCGCCGAAACCGTACGCGGCTCCGACCGCCTGATCGGCAACGTCGCCGTCAAGACCGACCTGTCACCCGAGCCCTTTGTGGGATTCGAGAACCACGGCGGCCGCACCTTGCTCGATGCAGAGGCCACGCCGCTCGGAACGTCTGTCGTCACGAGCACCGGCAACAACGGCGACGATGGCTTTGAGGGCATCATCTACAAGGGTGTCATCGGCACGTACCTGCACGGGCCGGCGCTCCCCAAGAACCCCGAGCTCGCCGACTGGCTCATCGCGCACGCCCTCGAGCGCCGCGGCGATGCGCAGGCCACAGCCCTGCTGCCGCTCAAGCCCCTCGACGACACCTACGAGCACGCCGCCCACGACGCCGCCATGAAGCTCCTCCCCTAGCCACCACAACGGGGACAGGCGCCTTTGTGGTGGTTTTGACCTGCCACGTTTGTTTGTCTCGATCTGTAACATCTAGGCCGTTGAAAGTCGTCTTACTGTTACAGATTGAGATGTTCATCCCGACGCCCGCCGTCTGTCTCGATCTGTAACAGATAAAGCCGGTTTGCCCGCCCAGATGTTACAGATTGAGATATTTTAAAATCGGAATAGAAACCCACTCCTGTGTGGTGGTTTTTCAATCTGCCAACGATATGTGAACGGATAGAAAAGTCTGCTATACTCTTTCCCGCTGTCCCCATCGTCTAGCGGCCAAGGACGCCACCCTTTCAAGGTGGATATCGCGGGTTCGAATCCCGCTGGGGGCACCATTTAAATCGAGAAGCCCGTTGCCCTCGCGGTGGCGGGCTTTTTGCTACCGATATGCCGGGATTCGAACCCGACAGGGTGCGGAGCTGAGGAAACGCGCAAGCGTTTTCCAGCGCAGCACGCAAGGAGCAGAGCGACGCAGCGAAAGCGAGCGGCGCCAGCCGCACGCGGATATCCCGCTGGGGGCACCACAGAATCTGAGAAGCCCGTTACCAATTCGGTAGCGGGCTTTTTGCTATCGATATGCCGGGATTCGAACCCGACAGGGTGCGGATCCCGGCAAATCGGCGGCAAAACGGACTCCAAAGCGTCCTTCGCAAACAAATAGCCGGGGCCCGCATGATGCGGACCCCGGCTCAATACCGTGACGATATGTCAGTTACGCTCTACACGTAGAACAGAATGTCGTCGTAGGTCGGGACCGGCCAGTAGTCGGCGGCCACGATCTCCTCCATGGCATCCACGGCGGCACGCAGCGTATCCATAGCGGGAACGACCTCGTGTGCATACACATTGGCCTGCTCCTGACCATCGAGGGCTTCGGCCTTCTGATGCACGGCGTCGAGCGCCTTGATGGAGTCGTTGATGGTGGTGATGCCGTTGCAGAGCTTGTTGAGCGTGTTCTGCTCGCACTGCATGGCGGCCTCAGCACCAGCGGCACGAATAGTCTCAAGGCCCTTAGCGACCTTGGTGGCATAGGCGGTAATGACCGGGCGATAGGTACGACGCGCCTCGCGAACCATCGTGGTAGCCTCGATGTTCATGAGCTTGTTGTACTTCTCGAGCTTGCAGTCGTAGCGGCACTGGGCCTCGGCCTTGGTCAGGACACCCGTCTCCTCAAAGAGCGCAATGGCCTTATCGGAAACAAAGGCGGGCAGGGCGTCGGCCGTGGTCTTGTTGTTGGCAAGGCCGCGCTTCTCGGCCTCGACGGGCCACTCATCGGAATAGCCGTCACCGGAGAAGAGGATGCGCTGGTGGTCGGTCAGGACCTTCTTGCAGTACTCGAGCGCGGCGTCCTGGAACTTATCCTCGGGCGTACCCTCAAGCGCGTCGGCGAAGGACTTGAGCGACTTGGCCACGGCGGCATCGAGCACCAGGTTGGAGTCGGAGACGTTCTGCTCGGAGCCGCAGGCACGGAACTCGAACTTATTGCCGGTGAAGGCAAACGGGGAGGTGCGGTTGCGGTCGGTGTTGTCCTGCATCAGCTTGGGCAGGGTATCGGCGCCCAGGTCGAGCACGCCGCGCGTAGCATGGACGGAAGCCTTGCCATCGATGATCTTCTCGACGACCTCGGTAAGCTGGTCGCCCAGGAAGATAGACATAATCGCCGGAGGAGCCTCGTTGGCGCCCAGACGATGGTCGTTGCCGGCCGAGGCAACGGAGGCACGCAGGAGCTCCTGATAGTTATCGACGGCCTCGATCACCGCGGTGAGGAAGACGATGAACTGCAGGTTGTCGAGCGGGGTGTCGCCCGGGTCGAGCAGGTTCTCGGACTCGGTGCCAAGCGACCAGTTGTTGTGCTTGCCCGAACCGTTGATGCCCTCGAAGGGCTTCTCGTGCAGCAGGCAGACCAAGTCGTGGCGGGAGGCGATGAGCTTCATCTTCTCCATCATGACCAGATTCTGGTCGATGGCCTCGTTGACCTCACCGTAGACGGGGGCGAGCTCATGCTGGCAGGGAGCGACCTCATTGTGCTTGGTCTTGGCGGGAATACCGAGCGCCCACAGCTCGTCGTCCAGATCCTTCATATAGGCCGAGACGGTGGGGCGGATAGCGCCAAAGTAGTGCTCCTCGAGCTCCTGGCCCTTGCAGGGAGCGGCGCCAAAGAGGGTGCGGCCGGTGATGACCAGGTCCTTGCGCTTGCGGTAGGCGTCCTTCTTGATCAGGAAGTACTCCTGCTCGTCGCCCACGGAAGGAACAACCTTCTTGGGGGTCTTGCCAAACAGCGCCAAAACGCGCTTGGACTCACGCGAGAGCGCGGTCATGGAGCGCAGCAGCGGGGTCTTCTTGTCCAGGGCCTCGCCCGTGTAGGAGCAGAAAGCCGTGGGGATGCACAGGACATCGTCCTTGATAAAGGCGGGGCTGGTGGGATCCCAAGCGGTGTAGCCACGGGCCTCGAAGGTGGCGCGCAGGCCGCCGTTGGGGAAGCTGGAGGCGTCCGGCTCGCCCTGGATGAGGTTCTTGCCCGTAAACTTGGTAATGGCGGTGCCGTCGTGGTTGGGCTCCAGGAAGCTGTCGTGCTTCTCGGAAGTAATGCCCGAAAGAGGCTGGAACCAGTGTGCGTAGTGCGTCGCGCCCTTGGAGATGGCCCAGACCTTCATGGCATGGGCAACGGCGTTGGCCACATCCAGGTCGAGCGGCTCACCGCCCTCGAGGGTTGCAGCAAGGCGCTTCCAAATGTCCTTGGGGAGGTAGTCCTTCATGACTTCCTCAGAGAACACCATGGTCCCGAAGCGGTCAGTAAGTTCGGCCATACGGAACTCCCTTCGTATCGGCACCGCGTGAGAAGCGGTGTTGATTACTAACGAACGAGTCATAGCTTAGACTCGCCGTGTTTCCGCGACATTACCGTTATGTTGCTGTCGCGAAACTAATCAATGAGGTTACCCTATCGAGGCGGCGTTACCACCCTCAACAGCCAATCAACTGCATAAATTGCAGACCTCCCCGCACAGTTTACGGGTAGCTCATTTGCCACGGGCTATAAAGACTGGTATTCGATGCGAAATACCAGTCTTTATAGTCCGTGCCTAGATTAGCCGCTCTGTTATAGATAAAGCCGATAGCAAGGCATCTTTGATTGGTATCCTCAAATAGCGAGTGAAACTCCACCGTGGCACAGCGGTGCTGTAGAATCCTTACAACACATCACACTATTACGTATCTAGAGGAGCACGATATGCGCGTCGACGAGGTTTTTAAGCAGGCAGCATCCCAGGGCACCACGCCCGTTTCTTTTGAGATGTTCCCGCCCAAGGGCGAGCTCACCCTCGATACGGCTCGCAAGGTGGCAGGCAGTCTGTGCAAGCTTTCGCCGAGCTTTGTCTCGGTCACCTGCTCGGCCGGCGGCTCGGGCAACGGTGCCGCCACCGCCCCCATCGCGCATATGATTACGAGCGAATTCGATACACCCTCGGTGGCGCACCTCACCAGCATGGGCCGCTCGCATGCCGATATCGCCGCCAAGATCGACGAATACCGCTCCGCCGGCGTGGAAAACGTACTGGCCCTGCGCGGCGACCTTCCCGCCGGCGCAACCGAGGACGACAAGCCCGCCTCCGACTACGCCTACGCCCGCGACCTCATCCCCGAGCTCGTCGACGCCGGCTTTTGCGTGGGCGCCGCAGCCTACCCCGAGGGCCACATTGCCTGTGAGGATCTCAACCTCTCGGTCGAACACCTCAAGCAAAAACAGGACGCTGGCGCGAGCTTCTTTGTGACGCAGCTCTTTTTTGATAACGAGTGCTTCTACCGTTTTCGCGAGCTTGCCGACAAGGCCGGCATCACCGTGCCCATTACCGCGGGCATCATGCCGTTTATGGGCAAATCGCAGATCAGCCGCATGGTCTTTATGTGCGGCGCGTCGCTGCCCTCCCCCGTCATCAAGATTCTCGCCAAGTACGAGAATGACCCCGAGAGCCTGCAGGCAGCTGGTGTAGATTATGCAGCCCGCCAGCTTTGCGACCTCAAGGAGCACGGCGCCGACGGCCTGCACCTGTACACTATGAACCGTCCTGCGATCGCCGCGACCATTATGGAGCGCTTGGGGTAATGGAAAAACCGCACATCGATACAACCGCTGTCGAAGTGCCGGCCGACCTTGCGTCGCCGGCGCTTTACCATGTCGATGCTGCGCACCATCCCCGTGTCGACCGCGCCGAGATGCTTCGCTATCTGGGCTACGGCGGTCAGCAGATTGAGCCCGATCTGTCACGACGTATTGAGCTTGTGGTCGAGCGCCTAGAGCTGGATATCGAGCCGCGCGGCGTACGTCGCGTCTTTGCCGTCGATGCCACGGGCGTTGACGAACAGGGCGAGCCTTGCATTCGCCTGGTTGGCTCCAATGTTGAGCTGCGGGGTCGCGATATCTA
>URJD01000016.1 GCA_900548075.1 uncultured Collinsella sp. | reverse complement strand
CGAGATTTCTGCCTGTCTCGTGGGCTCGGAGATGTGTATAAGAGACAGCATCAATCCCATGAATTCGGAGCAGGCGTTCATGCGCCGCACTGTGGTTCCCGGCTTGCTGCGCAGCGTCGCGCATAACCAGGCGCATGGCGTGTCGAACATTCAGCTGTACGAAATTGGCACCGTGTTTGCGGCCCACGAAGGCGACCGCAAGCCGAAGGAGCGCCGCAAGCTGGCGTGCGTTTTGGCGGGCGCTATGGACGACAAGGGTTGGAACACCGATCCGCGTGCGTTCGATTTCTTCGATGGCAAGGGTGCGCTTGAGGCTATCGCTCGCGAGCTCGCGTTGCCGAAGGTTCGCTTCAAGGCGCTTTCCGCCGAAGATGCGCCTCATTTGCAGCCCGGTCGCGCGGCCGAGATGCTTTCTGGTGGCGACGTGATTGGCTGGGTGGGCGAGCTGCATCCGCTGGCTTGCGCCGCTTATGATGCCCAGGCGCCCGTGGTCGCCTTCGAGCTGGACGTCGAGGCGCTCGCCAAGGCCTGCCGCGTCGGCCGTACCGTCAAGGCGGACATGGGCGAGCTCTTTTGGCTCGACGAGAACGGCAACGAGAAGCGCCACGGCTTTATCATCATCGCCGGCTCGGGCTTCGACGCCGAGATCATGATGAAGGCCGCTCCCACCAAAAACGACATCGGCGAGATCGCCTACTTCCTCTCTGCGCTCGCCACGCCCAACCCCACGGTGGCGCACTTTACGATTGAGCATGACGGCATTGTCGAGGAGCTCGACGGCATCTGCTGCATGGCCGGCAACACCTCGGTCATCCAAAACGACATCAACCTGTTCCCCGACTGCCGCATGAACGATGGCATGGTCGACATTGCGGTCATAGAACCCGTGCGCACCGTGCAGCTGCTGCCTACTGTGATCACCGCTGCGCTTGACCCCGCCGGCAAGGTACTCGGGCGCCCGCAGTTCAAGATCATCCAGACCAAGGAAGCCAAGATCACCTGCACCCCGTCACTGGGCATGCAGTTCGATGGCGAGATTATCTCCAGCAATTCGGGCGTCTTTGGAGCCCGCGCGCTTCCGCAATGCCTCGACCTCATCGTCGACGAATTCTCCCCGCTCGGAAAATAGGAGGACCCCATGAACGACAATCCCCTGATCGGCTTTATTGTCATCGTCTTGGCCATGCTCGTCGGTTACGCCATCAACGTGATTCACCGCCGAAAGAAGTAAATCCACATTGGTATGATATTCATCCAGTTATCGCCTCTCCCGCTGTTTATGCATTCGTCAAACAGCGGGGGATTTTCATTTCGGGCATTCCCAGCTACTTTATTCGGCTACAGTAATTACAGGGCGTCTTTATTAAAGTAAAGCTGCAAACTGAGTACGATTAACCGCTCATCGCATATTTCATCACGCTTATCGAGTAAGTTTTTTTCATAGATGAATATTGTTTCCAGTTCGTTACGCTAATGGGGTGTCTTTATTGGCTGAAGCTCTCTGGCGACAGAGGGCTTTCGCACGCTGGGAGGGAATATGAGGAAAACTCACCCCGTCAACGCGCTCAAGAAGCTAGGCATAGGCCTCGCCTTTGGAGCTGCAACCATCATGTCCATGCCGACATCTGCGCTCGCCTGCACGCAAATGTACATGGGCAAAAACCTTACGGCCGACAACAACACGTACTATGGTCGCGCCGAGGACTTTGGCCCGCGCTACCTCAAGCACTTTGGCATTGAGCCGTCGCATGCCCCCGGGTATACCTACGGCTCAGACGAGTCCGACTTCTCATACAGGTCGACCAAGACTACATATCGTTATAGCTACGTGCGCGATCATCCTTCGCAGTGGCACGGGCGCTATGATGCCTACTCTGAGGCAGGCATCAATGAGAAGGGCGTGTCCTGCTCCGCAACGCTGACCACCAACATGAACGATAAAGCCGCCAAGGCAGACCCCCTGACCGACACTGGCATTGGCGAGTATAGCTACGGCAGCGTTATCTTAGGCGAAAGTGCCAAAGCACGTGAGGGTGTCGAGCTCCTCGGCAAGATCATCGACGAGCAGGGCGCCAACGGCAACGATCAGATTATCATCGCCGACAGCAACGAGACTTGGCTGTTTGCCGCACTTTCCGGCCACCAGTGGATCGCCATGAAGCTCGCCGATGACGTCGCCTCACTCAACCCCAACATCGGCGGACTCAATTACGATGTCAACCTTGATGACACCGAGAACTGCCTCCACTCCGAGGGCATCCAGACCATGCCCGAGAAAAATGGCTTCGCCGAGTACACCGACGGCAAGTTCGACGTTGCCAAGACCTATGGCAAAAGCGTCGCCGATTCCGGCGTTCATCAGTGGACTCGCTATGTCCAGGGCCGCGATTACTTCATGGCCCCGTTGACCAAGGGTGCGGATTACGACATCGTCACGGTTAAACCGAAAAAAGGCCCCGACCAAATCGGAGCCATGGTCAGCGAGATCCAGCCCCTGTTCTTCCAGCCCGACAAGTCCGACTGGAACACCTTTGAGATGATCCGTGCATTTGGCAACCGCGGCGAAAATGTCCCCGGCCTCAACGCCAACACCGACGGTGTCTACGCCATCGGCACCGAAAGAAGCACCGAGACCAACCTCTTCCAGATCCGTCAGGGCATGGACCCCGAGATCGCGACCATTCAGTGGGAGATGCTCTCCCGCGCCGCCTACTCCGTCGCTATTCCTCTGTACTCTGCACTGCTCACCGAGGTCAGCCCCTACTTCAGCAATCAGGATGTCTCCTACGATCACTGCGAAGAGACGGACATCGTGAACAACGAGGAGCCCGAGAACTCCATCAACTACGTCCTCATGGACATTAGTTCCCTCTGCTACGAGCACCGCGAGCAGCTCGGCACCGGCGTTCGCGCCTACCTCGACGCTCTCCAGAACGAGCTCATCGAACAGAACCTTGAGGTCGATGCTGCTATGCAGGCCGAGACCACCACTGAGGGCCGCACCGCCCTGGCAAACAAGGCCGGCAAGGCTGCCACTGAGAACACCTACGTCAAGTGCAAGGCCCTGCTCCAGGAGATGCGCGCTTATCAGAAGGCCGGAAACTTTGACGAGCGCTTCACCCCGAGCGACCTGAACACCGAGACCAACGGCCTCAAGGTGTCCATCACCTACGCCAAGGACGCTCTTGCCACCGACCCGGTAACCCCGGATCAGCCTGGCACCCCCGAGCAGCCTGGTACTCCCGAGCAGCCCGGTACCCCCGAGCAGCCCGCTAAGCCCGAGCAGCCCGCTAAGCCCGAGCAGCCCACCACCAAGCCCGAGAAGCCTGGCAAGTCCGACACCACGGCCACAGTAACCACCAACAAGACGAACACCAAGGGCGGCCTGCCCACCACTGGCGATCGTTTTGATGGCCGCATGGTGGCCGCATTCGCCATCGCTGGCGTTGCCGTCATCTCCGCAGGCGGTTATATCCTCTATCGCCGCAACAAGGAGTAATCCCTCACTGGTGCGGGCGGGATGGCACGGTTCGTCCCGCCTGCCTTTTTGACCAGTGGGAAACACCGCTGAAATCTTTTCAAAAAAGATTTCCCAGTACACACTTCGCTGTGCTATAGTGCAGCGCAACAGCAACTAGGTGCGACCGCGCCACGGCATCACGAAAGGAGCCACCAACATGAAGAACACGATGAAGTCTCTCAACAACTGGTGGTGGCGTGATGCGAATACGATCGGTCGACAGTGAGTCCCTCACGCCTGTTTTTGCGCTCTAGGTGATTGGAAGGCCTCCGGTTTCGACCGGGGGCCTTTTTCTATCTCGAGCCCGATCGCATTCGCATCACGCGCCTCCGCTTTCTTCTCTTGCACTTCCCTTCCGAAAGGATTTTCACCATGTCTCAGAACACCACCACCGCCCAGCCCCGCACCGTCCAGACCGCCGACCGCGGCAAACTCGACGTCCGCGCCCTCGTCTTGCTCGCCATCCTGCTTGCCGCCGGCTTCATCCTCAACTTCACCGTCGGCAAGGCCATCTCCGGCATCTCGGGCGGCATGATCAGCCCCGAGTTCATCATCTCGGCCTTCTGCCTCACCATCCTGGTCGTTCGCCCCAACATCGGCCAGGCGCTCGTCATTGGCCTCATCTCGGCTGCTGTGATCCAGATCACCACCACTTCGCCGTTCGTCGATTTTGCCGCCGAGGGCATCGCCGCCATGCTCATGGCCGGCATCGTCAACGCCGCCGGCAAGAACGGTCAGGTCAAGCCCGCCATCGCCATTGTCGCAACCTTCCTGACCACCTTTGTCTCCGGCGCCATCTTCATGGTCATCAAGATGGCCATGCTCGGCGTGGTCGGCGAGCTCGCCGCCGCCATGTTGCCCGTCGTCGCCATGACCGCCGTCTTTAACGCCATTCTGGTCGGCGCCCTCTACCTGCCCATCCAGAAGGCCCTGAAGCTCAACTAACCCACTCGGCTTTACGAGCCACCCCATCTTGGCGTTCATTCGTCGCTCGCGTACCCAAGTACGCTTCGCTCCTCTTTCGCGCCAACCTGGGGCCCTCGTAAAGCCGTCTCCGTGCTCCATTATTCAAAATTAATCCCCTTTCCGATTTAGCCCCTTTCGTGGGGGTCCAGGACACTCTTATCTCAAATCTCACCTTAAGGAGAACATCATGGCCGCCAACACTCAGGCTCGTACTATTACTGCCAACGCCGCTTACGACAAAGGCATCCTCGATATCACCTCGTTGGTCTTGCTCGCCGTCCTGCTTGCCGCCAGCTTTATCCTCAACATGACCGTAGGCAACGCTCTTGCCGCGACGGGCATCAAGCCGCAGTTCATCATTGCCGCCTATGCCCTAGCCATCGCGCTCACGCAGGCAAGCTTTGCCCAGGCCGCCATCTTTGGCATCCTGTCGGCCACCGTTATCCAGATCACCACGTCAATCCCTGGCCTCAACTTTGTCACCGAGCTTGCCGGCGCGCTGACGATGGCAGCGCTCGTCAAGTCAAACATCGGCGGCAGCAAGGTCAATCCCTTCATCGCCGGTCTGCTCACCACCCTGGTCTCGGGTGCCCTCTTCGCCGTCCTGGGCACCGTCATCATGGGTGCCGCGCTGCCCACGGCGCTCGCCAAGGTGCCCATCGTGCTCGGCACCGCCGTCTTCAACGCCGTCGTGGTCCAGGCCCTCTTCTTCCCCCTCCACAAGGTGCTCAACAAATAGCCTGATATGATGGACGGGGCCGCAACTCCACGGCCCCGTCATCAAAGACTGTCCCAGACAACTAGCTCTTGGGGACGTTCTTAAACGACTAGTCATTAAAGAACGTCCCCAATGACTATGAAAGGTATCCATGGAAACGATCATCAACGTCGACGATGTCTCGTTCTCCTATGGCACGCAGACCGAGCAGGCGCTCAGCCACATCTCGCTCAGTGTGAACAAGGGAGATTTCATCGGCATCATCGGGCCCTCGGGCGCCGGCAAGTCCACGCTTGCCGCCTGCCTGTCAGGTGCCGTGCCCCACCACTACACCGGCACGTTCTTTGGGTCCGTCATGGTTGACGGCCACGACACCTGCGAGGTCTCGTTGACCGACGTGTCGCAAATCGTCGGCAGCGTGCTGCAGGATATCGACACGCAGATGGTCGCCTCGGTTGTCGAGGACGAGATGCTCTTTGGTCTGGAGAACTTTGGCGTCCCCCACGACCAGATCGAGCAGCGCGTGAGCGAAACGCTCGAGACCGTCGGCATCAGCGACCTGCGCGACCGCGAGATCGCCACCCTCTCGGGCGGACAGAAGCAAAAGGTAGCCATCGCCGCCATCCTCGCCATGCGTCCGCGCGTCTTGGTTCTCGACGAGCCCACCGCGGCACTCGACCCCGCCAGCTCCACGTTGGTCTTCGAGACGCTGCGTGAGGCAAACCGCGCACTTGGAATTACCATCGTCGTCGTTGAGCAAAAGGTCGCCCTGCTCTCGGAGTACTGCAACCGCGTGCTCGTGCTCAACCATGGCGAAATCGCGCTGCAGGGCGAGCCACACGAGGTTTTCGGGCATACCGACGAGCTCCGTGCCATCGGCGTCGACTGCCCTCGCGTCACGCGTATCTTCAATAGCCTCGAGGCCGATGGCCTGGTAAGCGGTACCCCTTGCTTGGATGTCGATGAAGCCGAGCGCCTGATTTCGGGCATCGTCGACCCCGCACACGCGGCCAGCGAAGCCCAGGCGCCCGCCGGCTCCCCGCATGCACCGTCGTTGCGCCCGCACGCCAAGGACGCCGAGCCCGTGCTCACCTTCGATCACGTTGAGTTTGCCTATCCCAATGGCGGCGCCGCCGTACACGACCTCAACCTGACCCTCTATCCCGGCGAGCTCGTGGGCATCGTCGGCCAGAACGGTGCCGGCAAGACCACGCTCACCAAGCTGCTCACAGGCCTGCTTAAGCCCGCCTCGGGCAGCGTGCGCGTTACGGGGCTGGACACCGCAGCCGTTCCCACGAGCCGCATCGCCCGCGAAGTCGCAACCCTCTTCCAAAACCCCGACCGCCAGATCTGCAAGGATACCGTACTCGACGAGGTCGCTTTTGGCCTGGAGCTTGCCGGCATCGACCGTGCCGAGGCTCTGCGTCGCGCTCGACTCGTTATCGACCGCTTTGGCCTGTCTGCCGATGAGGCACCTTTCTCGCTTTCGCGCGGCCAGCGACAAATGGTGGCGCTTGCCTCCGTCGTAGTTGTTGAGCCCAAGATCGTCGTGCTCGACGAGCCCACGAGCGGCCTTGATTACCGCGAGTGCATGACCGTCATGGAAACGGTGCGCACCATGGCCGAGCGCGGCTGCGCCGTGATTATGGTCTGTCACGACATGGAAGTCGTTTCCGACTTTGCCGAGCGTATCGTAGTAATGGCCGACGGTCGCATCCTCGACCGCGGCCGCACGCACGAGCTATTCTCGAACATCGATCTGATGCGGCGTGCCTACGTGGAGCCTCCCCAGGTTATTGAACTCTCGCGCCGTCTGGCACCTTCCGTCTCGCCCGCTTTTGCGCAGGTGAGCGAGGTCACCGATGTCGTTCGAATTACCAAGGAGATGGTCCACCGTGGTTAACGTCATCGACTACATGCCGGGCGATACGCTACTGCATCGTTTGAACCCCGTCGTCAAACTGGGCCTCGCCGCCGCCATCATCGTCGGCATCTTCTTGTCCGACACCTACGTGGCGCTGCTGGGCTTTTTGGCACTCACCCTTGCGCTGGGTGCCTATGCCGGCGTCGTCGACCGTCTGTTCTCGTTGCTCAAGTTGCTGATTCCGCTCGCGCTTATCATGCTGGTGCTCCAGCTAGCCTTTATGCGCGATGGCAACGTGGTGTGGGGCTTTATCACCGACACGGGCCTCATCACGGGATCGAAGGCCTGCCTGCGCCTGCTGGGCGTGGCGTTACCACTCATCCTCATGCTCATGGTGACCAAGCTCAACGACCTTGCCAACGCCTGTGTCGAGGTGCTGCACGTGCCGTATCGCTATGCCTTCACCTTTACCACGGCGCTACGCTTTGTGCCGGTGTTTGGTCAGGAGATGAACGCCATCATGGAAGCGCAGACCGCACGCGGCGTCGAGTACGACACCAAGAACCCCATCAAGAAGCTTAAGCTCATGCTGCCACTGTGCGTGCCACTGCTCATCTCGAGCGTGGGCAAGACCGATGCCACAGCCTTGGCGGCAGAACAGCGCGGCTTCTATCTGCGTACACGCGCCAGCTCGTACAAGCGCTACCCCATCAAGGGCCTGGACATCGCCGTGCTCATCGTCAGCATCGCCCTCATCGCCATCGGCTTCCTGTTCTAGTTCACCACCGACAGCAACCGCCCAACGCAAAAGGCCTCGGCTCGCACCAAACGAGCCGAGGCCTTTACTGTTTCACCAGATAAAACCTACCATAATTAACCTGTCCCTTTTTGACGGGTCGGAAGCTAGAGGCGGTAGGGGACGCCGCTGCGGATGATGGATTCGCGCACCAGGACATCCATGGCGTCGAGGGTGATCTCGGGCATCTCTCGGTACTTCTGTAGCACCGAGAGCTCGGTGCAGGCCAGAATGACGCGGTCGCAGCCGCTACGGGCGAACTCCCACATCACGCGGTCGAACTTATCCATATCGGGCTCACGTCCGGCTTTCACATCATCGTAGATAAGCGACATCACATCGTTCTGACGTTTCTCGCTGGGATAGACAACCTCAACACCCGCAGCCTCGCATTCGCAGCCGTAGACGCCCGCGCCCACGGTTCCGTCGGTGCCCATAATGCCAATCTTGTGCACTGGCTCGGCCGGCATACTCAGGTTGGGGTCGAACTCGCACTCCCCCATCACCGCACCGGCCAGAGCATAGCGCACCGACTCACGCGGCATATGGATAATCGGCACCTTCGTAAACGACTGGATCTGGTCGTAGAAGTAGTGCGACGTGTTGCAGGGAATGGCAATGTGCGCACAGCCCAGCGACTCGAGTGCCTGGGCACACTCTTTCATGGTCGCCAGCAGCTTGGCATGCTCGCCGGTCTTAATGGCAAGCGTGCGGTCGGGCATGGTCGACTTGGAGAGCACCACCATGTCGATATGTTCCTGATCGCAGGCAGCAGCCGTATGACGCACCACCTGGTCGTAGTAATACGACGTGGCCTCGGCGCCCATGCCGCCGATAACTCCCAGCTTTTCCATCGCCGCCTCCTTGGTGACGCTTGCGCAATTGCGCGTATCATACCCGCGCCCGCCCGATGTAAACCGGACGGGCGCCGCACTCATCTACTTGTAATACGTCTTGAACAGCTTAAAGTGGCGCAGCTTGGTGTGCCACATGCGCAGCCAGCGGTTAAAGACAAAGTCGCCCTTCATAAACGAAGGGTCGGCGCCCTTGCCTTCCTTGTCCAGGCGATGCACCTTAGCGCGCAGCTCGGGATCCTTGACGTACTTGTCGACGACGCCCATGGGGACGACCATCCACAGCGCCTCGTCCTGCGCCGTCACAAACTCCGGCTCAAACGGGCGGTTGAACACATACTCGTCCACCACATACTTGGCAACGTTAAAGCCGCTGTTAGTGACGTAGTAGTTGCTGCGACCTTGGCGCGTGTTGAAATCGAAGAACTTAAACGAGCCGTCGCGCTCGTCGTACTTAACGTCAAAGTTGGAATAGCCCACAAAGTGAAGGTCCTCGAGCAACTTGCGCACGCCGCCCATGAGCTCGTCATTGGGCTCGGTGATGATACAGGCGTGGTTGCCGACACCGTGAGGCTGATGCTCCTCGAGCAGCACGTGACCCAGGCACATCATGCGCACCTTGCCGTTGCGGTCGGAATAACTGGTGAGCACGCGCATGTACTCGTCATTGCCGGGCACGCGATCCTGCAAGATCAGGTCGTCGGTGTAGCCGCTGGCATACGAATCGCGAATGACCTGTTCCAGCTCGGCGCGGTCGGCAATCTCATAGGCCTTCTTCTGGCCCTCGAACTCGTGCTGCCACCACATGATGCCGTCAGAAGGCTTCAGAATCATCGGGTAGGGAAAATCAATCTGGTCGAGCACCTCGGCAGGTGCCTCGCCTTGGGCGTTCAGCATCGCCATGGTGAAGGTAAAGGTATGCGGATAAGGCACGCCATGCTTCTCGCACAGCTCGTAGAAGATCTCCTTCTTCTGGCACTGCTCGAGCATGCTGTAGGGCGCGTAGGGAGCGACGATGTTATCCGCCAGCTCATGAGCATCCTTGGCCTGAGCCACGAGGGCAACATAGTTGTCGCCACAGCCCACAAGGACAATCGTCTTGTCGGCATGCGCTTGGGCAATGCCGTTGACGGTTTTGAGCATCACGGGCATGGTGTCGATATCCACGTTGGGCGTGTAGTCGATAATCTGGCTGCGGTACGCGGGACCCGTCTGATACTTGCCAAAGACCAGACTCTTGACCTGGTACTCCTCGTAGAAGGCGCGCGCCACCGAATAGGCGTTGATGTCGCCACCGAGCAGCACGGGAATGAACTCGCGCTCTGTAAATTGCAATGCCATGGAAACTTCCTATCATGAACTGCCCACACAATGGGCGGTCTTTGCGCAACTGATTTATTCTAGCGTGCCAAGCCGCCGGCGCCCAAAGCTCCACCGTATCTATGGCAATCGATGTAATCGTCCAGCACGAAGACGGCGCTCACCGTTGTATGACAATGGGCAATGAACCTACCATTGTTGTAGGATTCAGCGTATTGACATCCTCGAGCGAAAGGCGCACACGTGCCCCAAGACCATCCGACCGATAATCCCATCCTCAATGCCGCGAGGCGCGAGCTGGCAGAACGCGCGAAAGCGACCGCTCCCCTGCGCACGGCAGACGCCGCCTACAACGGACCCGCCCACATCGTCTCAATCAACACGTCGGCACACAAGGGCACGCGCAAGTCGCCCGTCGCCGATGGACACGACACCGTTATAGAGCAATTTGGTCTCGCCACCGATGCGCACGCCGGACATTGGCATCGTCAGGTTTCCTTTTTGGCCGCAGAGTCCATCCAGACGGCGCAGGCTCGCGGACTCGATGTGTGCGAGGGTGACTTTGGAGAAAACTTCACCACCCAGGGCATCAATCTACTCTCGCTCCCTTTGGGCACGCAGCTCAAGCTTGGCAGCGAGGTGCTCGTCGAAATCAGCCAAATCGGCAAGGTCTGCCACACCCGTTGCGCCATCTACTATCTCGCCGGCGACTGCATCTTTCCGCACGAGGGCATTTTTGGCGTGGTACTAAAGGGCGGAGAGGTCCATATCGGCGACGATATCCAGGTAGTCAAACTCGGCGACGGCACCTGTTCGTTCACCCCTGCCGAAGCCCTCGAAGAGATTGAGCAGGCTCGTCAGGAGGGCGCGCTGTAGCTGTAAAACCCCACGTTGAGATAGCTTTTACAGCCCTAAACTCCTCTCAAACAGGCCCCCGTAACGTTAAAGTTGAACTCTATGGTTTCTCAACAATTCATCATAACTGCAGGTCAAAGCCAAAGCCTCAAGTTCAACTTGACCCTTTGGAACCTTTAAGGTTCAAGTTGAGGTCGAAAGCAGTAGTAGAATACCGTTCGAACCATAACCTACGATTGATTGCAGAGGGACTGGATGCAGCATTCGAATCATCGCACCGCAGCGCTCATTGCGTCGAAGCCGGCTCGTATCATCACGAGTGCCGCGCTCGCCGTTGCGCTGACGGCCACGCCGATGCTCTCCCCCGTTGCGGCGTATGCCGCCTCGCAGGCAACGCAGGACCAGCTTTCCGCAGCCCAGCAGAAGATCGAAGCCGCCACGAGCGCCTACAACGACGCCCGCACAAAACTCGATGACCTGCAAAAGCAGATTGACTCCAATGAGGCAAGCATCGAGGAAATCGAGGCTAAGCTTCCCGAGCAGCAGGCCAAGGCAAGCTCCGCCATGCGCGATCTGTACAAGTATCAGAAGGGCACCAATCCCATCGTGAGCTTCCTGGTCAACGCGCAGAGCCTGGGTGAGTTCATCACCACCTGCAAATACACCAACCAGATCACGAGCTCGAGCGTCGATGAGATCGAAGAGCTCAACAACATGCAAACCGAACTCGAGCAGAACAAGGCCGAGCTCCAGCAGGCCAAGTCCCAGCTTGAGGCAGAACAGAAAAACGCCGAGGATGCGCTGGCGCAGGCCCAGCAGCTCCGCAGCGAGGCGCAGGCAAAAGCCGAGCAGGAAAATGCCGCCGAGCTCGCCAAGCTTGAGGCCGATAAGGCCGCTGCCGCCGAGAAGCTCTCGGGCGAAGGCGTAAGCGGCAGCAATTCCAGCAGCCAGGCCACCAACACCCACACCACCATCGACACCACGGTGAACAATGCCAATACCGGTAACTCCGATTACGATTCGTTCATTAATGAGTGGACGAGCCGCATCGACAATTATCTTGCCGGCTCCCCCATGGCAGGCCAGGGCTACAACTTTGCCGTCGCGGCTTGGAATACCGGTGTCGACCCCCGTTGGTCCCCCGCCATCGCCTGCATCGAGAGCACCAAGGGCGCTTATTGCGCCAATTCCTACAACGCCTGGGGCTGGAGTGCCCGTGGCGGCGGTTGGCGCAGCTTTGGCAGCTGGAGCGAGGGCATCTCCGCTCATGTTGCCTATCTGGGTGCCAACTACGGCTCCACCCTTACCCCGGCAGCGGCCAAAAAGTACTGCCCGCCCACGTGGCAGGACTGGTACAACAAGGTCGCCGCTCAGATGAACCGCATCTAAGTGCAACTGTAAAGGGCCCCGACGGGCCCTTTTCTTTTAGGCAGTGGAGGTGTCAACGACACCGGTCGCATTGGCAACCGCAACTATGACGATCATGCACAGGAGCAGCACGCCCAATGCCTTGATCCAGAGCTTCGCGAGCTTCTTGCCGCGATAGCTGTCGAGCAGCGCGAATCGCCGACGAAGGCGGCGCTTGTCGAGCAGCGCAAAATGCATAAGCACCATAAGGCCATCGACAAAGAAAAAGTACTCGATTATAAGAAGCCAGGTCGGATAGCTTTGGTTTGCTCCCGTGGGGTGAAAGACGGCAAAGTGACTTCCGGCAAAGAACACAAGCAGCGAGAAGCAGACGAGCGTATTCCAAATACGCCCCAGAGACTCCGGAACGCGAGAGAGCAGACCGCATGCAGCGGAGGCGGCAGGCCTGGGAAGCCCTGTGGGGTTCTGGAGCCCTTGGGGCGTCAACACCGTCTCCGAGGCCGGAGTACGGACAGGCGCAGGCGCAGGAGGCCGCACGGGGCGACTTAGATCGTATGCCGCGCGCGTCGCCCGTCCCAACGCTTCCGCGCTCGCAAAACGCTTGGCCGGGTCGAGCGCCATCGACATGCAGACGGCATCGGCAAGTGGAGTGGGAATGCCGCGCGCCTCGCATTGCTCGCGCATGTCGAGCCCTGGTTTAGGGTCGACTCCCGTCAAGCAGAAGAACAACAGGGCGCCAAGTGCGTAGACGTCGCTTCGCACGCTCGTCTGCCCAAACCCATACTGCTCGGGCGGCGCATAGGGCCGTGTCCCAAACTTGACGGTATCGGCATCGGCGCCATCGCGCCATACGCGGGCGATCCCCAAGTCGATAATCACCAGCGATGAAAACGTCAGGCCGTCCTCAGGCGTATAGTTGGCACCTGTCACGATGATATTCGACGGCTTGAGGTCGCGATGGATCACCGGCGCCGACGTCTCCCCCGCCATTGCAAAACCGGCGTGGAGCTCGCCCACGGCATCACATAGGGCAGGATACAATTCGTGCGCATAATCGGGGGTGGCTCCCAGACGGCCCACCAGCGCCCCGAGTGTCTCCCCTTCGATGTATTCCATAACCACGTTGAGCTCGTCGCCCACACGACGACAATCGACGATTCTGGGCAGGTGCTCAAAACGCCTGCCTGCCCGCTGAGCGGCAAACAGACGCTCGTATGCCCCGCCGATTTGAGCCGAAGCATCGATGCATTTACGGACAAAGGGGCCGAGCGAACCACCGCCGGTTCCTTCAAAGTACACGAGCTCGGTTGTTTCAACGGACGAGCGCTTAAGTACACGCTCCACGCGATAGCTGTCGTCGCGATCGAGCGACGCCAGGTGCTCGGCAAGCGTTGCGGTCAGCTCGTCATTGGAATATGTTGGGGTCTGAGTATCCATAGCCTCCATCATAGCGCAGGGCGCAGACACCCCATGGCATCCGCGCCCCGTTCGTTTGCATCGTTGTTCGACAGCTCCACCGGCTCAGATATCAGCCGCTAACTCACCGTCTCCTCGCCAAAGCGATACAGCTCCTCGTTGACCTTTTGGAGGCTGCACCCGCGATCGATACAGAAGATGATGATCGCATCGCGACGGTCCTTACAATTGAGGATGTTGGCACCCGCCGCCGTCAAGGCGCGGTTGGTCTCCTTGAGCGTTAGCGCCATGGCGAAGGCAATCTGCAGCACCTTATTGCGACTCGGATGACGCGCACCGGTAAAGATCTGATAGCCAAAGGTCTCATTGAGATCGGCCATACGAACCACGCGCGAGCGCTCCAAGCCCTTTTCCTGCAGCAGCTGCTTCAGGTAGTCCGAAAGCGACGGGGTGGCAAAGTCGTGCTCCCTAATATAGCCATCGATGTTCGGCGCATCGAGAAGCTCATTGAGCAACTCCTCGGTCAGCTTTTTATCGGGCATACGACTTCACCTCCCCCAGTGCATGCAACATGCTAGAAACCGCTTACGTCCGAACGCTCCCAGCTAGCAACCTGGTCGGGAGACACCGTACCCAGCGCCTCGAACTTCCAGGAGCCGCCCGCCTTCAGATGATTGGTGTTTGCAAGAGCCGTTCCAACCTGGTTGCCATCGGCATCATACAAAACATACTCGATCTGAATGTAGCTCTTTTCCTTGTCCGTGTTATTGGTAAGCGTGCCCGTGATCTTATAGGCAAACTGACTGGAGGTGTCTTCAGCCTCGTCAGCAATGGCATACGGTTCTTGCGGTTCTTTTTGCTCCTCAGCCTGCTGTGTCGCCTCGGCAGGTTTTGCCGAATCGCTCGCAGACGAATCGGTTGAATTGCCGCCCATAGAACCCACGGCACCGACGATAACCAGCACCACGATGACGCCTAGGACAATCTTGCCGATCGGCTTCTTTCCCTCTTTTGCCATTATTCATCCTTCCTACGATCCGGCTACCGTGCCGGCACACAGCACATCGTAGGAAGGATTGAACTTGAATTCATTAGCTGAGAGCTAAGGTTGCGGTAAACGGCCAATGCAGCTATCCAGACGCCGAGCAAACGCACTTTGCGCGACCGTCAGCAGGCAGGATCAACCCACTGTGACGGATTCCCCGGTAAAGGCGCTGATCATCAACAAGACAAAGAACGCAAGGTAGCTCATGCTCAGCAGATAGGCGATAACCAAAAAGACAATCCATCCCACATTGGTCTTGCCGTCGGCGCGGCGCTGCCCACGACTGCGATAAAGCCAAAACGTCACGCCGATGGCAGTGATAAACAGTACGAGTGCCGCCGCAGCCAGCCCAGCAAGCACAAACATCACGCCAATGCTCACAGCGATGACCGGAAGCAGCAGCAAACCGCACCCGCACCCACCCGGACTATACACGGCAGTCTGTCGGCGCTTCATCGTCACTCCAAGTTAAGCAATCGTTTGTAGGCATCGAGGCCTTTGAGTAGGATTTCCTCGTCGAAGAGCATGCTATCGGTATGCAGAGCGCTTGTGGCATAGGCTGGGCAGCCATCAGCGTCGATCGGGTTGTCTTGGTCCTCTGGCATACCCGTGCCCAGCAGGAAAAACACGCCCGGCAGATGGCGCTGATAGAAAGCAAAGTCCTCGGCAATCAGCAAAGGCTCATCCACGAGCTGCAGCCCGGGCAAGGCAGGCGCAATGTGGGCGAACAGCTCAGGGTCGTTATCGACCGGCGGATAGCCCTCGGCAAAGTCGAGATCGTACGTACAGCCTGTTGCGGCGCAGGCCTCGTCCAACACGCGGCGCACGCCCTCACGCGCGCGGTCGAACATGTCGTCCGTAAACACACGCAGACTGCCGGCCACATGGGCCTCCCCCGCCACCGCATTGCAGACGGTGCCTGCCTGCAGCAGGCCGAACTTGCCAATGCAGGGCTCGTCGGTGCTCAGCTCGTCCATCAGCTCGCGCTCGGCAACCAAGAACTTGGCAGCCGCCAGCGCGGCATCGTGCGACTCCCCAACCGGCACACCATAGGTCTTAGCGATGTGGATGCTCGTACCGTGAATATGGATATGCGTCTCGCTCGAACGCGCCAGCAGCGGACCGGAACAACTCGCCAACGTGCCGGCAGGCAGATCGGGCCACACATGGAAGCCAAAAATGCGGTCGGCCCCATAGCGCTCGAACACACCACTCTCGCATACCGTCTTGGCACCACCGGTCGTTTCCTCGGCCGGCTGGAACACAAAGAGAACGTTGCGCCTAATGGCGCCCGGCTGTTCGCGAATCGTACGGTCAACATACGTCGCGGCGGCAAGCGCCATGGCCATGTGTCCGTCATGTCCGCAAGCGTGCATCTTGCCGGGATGGGTCGAGGCAAAGGCCGCTCCCGTCGCCTCCGCGATGGGCAGCGCATCCATATCGGCGCGAATCGCCGTGGCATGCGCGGCATCAACGCCGGCGTCGAAGAAAGCACAGACGCAGCTGGGGCACGGATGGGTCACTTCGCAGGTGAGCGGTGCCAGCACGCCCTCGATATAGGCAATGGTTTGCGGAAGATCGAAATCGAGCTCCGGAATGCGATGGAGATCGCGGCGATAGCGACTGAGTTCTTGGAGCTCGGTCATAGAGGATCCCTTCGTGAGGCACATCTGTTGCAACTTATTGTGATACAGGATTGTGGCGCACATGTTTCCAGCATATCTCTGCATTTTTTAAACGTTATATACGAATACTCTTGTTTGGTAAAGTGCAACGTGATAGGGTCTTTACCACTTGATAGAGGCGCGGGCACGAAGAGCCGCGGGCGAGCCGGCAGGCTTTGACCCCGTGGGGAGGCGAAACCCGCCGAACTGGGTTTTACGGGCACGAACAACCTGGTGGGCCTGTGGGAAACACCCACAGGACTGTCTGCAGCAATGCGGGAGCGCTATCCGGACATTGGGTCCACGCTATGCGGATTCGATGCGCAGATGGCGCCGTCTGGATAGCGAGGTTTACGGGACATGGCATTGACCCCCAACGAGGCATATGCGGCCAAACAGCCGTTTGTGGACAAGGAGACACTCGAGCATATCGTCGAGCAGTTCCCCACGCCGTTTCATCTATACGACGAGGCGGGCATCCGTCGCAATATGCAAGAGGTACGCGACGCCTTTGCGTGGAACCCGGGCTTTAAGGAGTACTTCGCCGTCAAGGCCAATCCCAACCCGGCACTCATTTCCATCCTTAACGAATACGGCTGCGGCTGTGATTGCTCAAGCTACACCGAGCTCATGATTGCCCGCTCCCTGGGCATTACGGGCCACGACATTATGTTCTCGTCCAACGACACGCCGGCGGCCGACTTTGCGCTTGCCGACAAGCTGGGCGCCATCGTCAACTTTGACGACATCAGCCACATTGAGTTCTATGAGCGCGTCGCCGGCCCGATTCCCAAGACGGTCAGCTGCCGTTTTAACCCGGGTGGCCTGTTCCAGCTTTCCAACGGCATCATGGACAACCCGGGCGATTCCAAATATGGAATGACCACCGAGCAGCTCTTCGAGGCCTTCCGCATGCTCAAGGCCAAGGGCGCCGAGAACTTTGGCATCCATGCATTCCTCGCTAGCAACACCGTCACCAATGACTACTATCCCAAGCTTGCACGCATCCTCTTTGAGCTTGCCGTGCGCCTGGAGCGCGAGACCGGTGCGCATGTCGCCTTCATCAACCTCTCGGGCGGCGTAGGTATCCCCTATCTGCCTGAGCAGCAGGCAAACGACATCCACGCCATCGGCGAGGGCGTGCATGCGGCATTCGACGAGATTTTGGCTCCCGCAGGCATGGGCGACGTTTCCATCTGCACCGAGATGGGCCGCTTTATGATGGGCCCCTATGGCTGCCTGGTCACCAAGGCCATTCACGAGAAGCAGATCTATAAGGACTATATCGGCGTCGATGCCAGCGCGGTCGACCTGATCCGCCCAGCCATGTATGGTGCCTACCACCACATCACTGTCATGGGCCAGACGGGTGGCACCGACAAGACCGCGGCGCCCGCCACGGACACGTATGACATCACCGGCAATCTGTGCGAGAACAACGACAAGTTCGCCATCGACCGCCAGCTGCCGCATATCGATATGGGCGACGTGCTGGTAATCCACGACACAGGTGCGCATGGCTATTCCATGGGCTACAACTACAACGGACGGCTGCGCTCGGCCGAGGTCCTGCTGCGCCCCGATGGCGCGGCCGACCTCATCCGCCGCGCCGAGCGCCCGGGCGATTACTTTGCCACGCTCGACGTGCTGCCGTGCGGCCGAGAGCTGCTGGCCAAGTCGCGCGCCGAAAGTGCCCGCCGTCGCGCCGAAGACGAGCGCCTGGCAGTCGCAGCTCAATGGAACAAACGCATCCAGATCGCGGAGGCGAAGGAGAAGAACATGGACATCCGCAATCTCGAGGGCTCAATCGTCGCCCTGGTTACGCCGTTTAAAAAGGACGGCAGTGTCGACTTTGACGCGCTCGAGCGCCTTATCGATTTCCACTTGCAAAATGGCACCGACGCCATTCTCACCCTGGGCACCACCGGCGAGAGCGCCACGATGACCGATGACGAGGACAACTCCGTCGTCGCCGCCGTGGTCAAGCATGTTGCAGGACGCGTCCCCGTCATCGCCGGCTCGGGCTCCAACTCCACGCAGACCATGCTCACCAAGTCGCTTACTTACCAGGGCTTGGGAGCCGACGGCCTGCTGCTCATCACCCCCTACTACAACAAGTCCAATGAAGAGGGTATCTATCAGCACTTTAAGACCGTCGCCGATGCTGTGGACATCCCCTGCATCCTGTACAACATCCCCAGCCGCTGCGGCTGCGGCATCAGCGAGCGCAACGTAGAGCGCTTGGCCGCGCACCCCAACATCATGGGCATCAAGGAAGCCTCGGGTAACGTCGCCTATGCCGCAAAGATCGCGCACCTGCTGTCCGACGACTTCCGCATGTACTCGGGCGAGGACGCGCTCACCGTGCCGCTCATGAGCCTGGGCGCCTCGGGCACCATCAGCGTGTGGGCCGATGTTCAGCCGCAGCTCGTGCACGACATGTGCCGCGCCTACCTGGACGGCGACGTGGCACGTGCCCGCGACATCCAGATTGCCGGCCAGCCGCTCATCAACGCCCTCTTTAGCGAGGTCAACCCCATCCCCGTCAAGGAAGCGCTTGCTCAGATGGGTATGATCGAGGCAAACTACCGCATGCCTCTATGCCCCATGGCAGACGACACGCGCGCTGCACTTACCGATGCTCTGAAGGGAGCTGGTCTGCTTGATTAAGACCGTCATTATGGGAGCGGGCCGCATGGGCTCGCTCATCCGCACCACCACCGAGAGCATCGTTGATGACGCCGGTCAACCCGTTTTCGACATCGTCGCCCAGATCGGCTTCGACTTGTCCGAGCTCGAGAACGCTCCGGCAGCCGACGTCATTATTGACTTCTCGAACGTCGCGACCTTTGATGCCGTCGCCGCCTATGTCGAGCGCGCGGGCGCGGCGTTGGTCTCGGGCACCACGGGCTACACGCCCGATCAGATGGACCGCCTGCGCGAGCTGGGTCAGAACGCCCGCGTCATGCACTCGGGAAATTACTCCATCGGCATCGCAGCCCTGCGCCATCTAGTGGCCCAGGCCACGCGTGAGCTGCCCGGCTTTGACTGCGAGATTGTCGAGACGCACCACAACCAAAAGGTCGACGCCCCGAGCGGCACTGCCAAGCTGCTACTCGACGCCGTCGTCGAAGCCGAGCCCGAGGCAGGCTACCACCCCGTCTATGGCCGCGAGGGCATGTGCGGCGCTCGCGATCCCAAGGAAATCGGCATGCACTCGCTGCGCGGCGGCACTGTTGCCGGCGTGCACGAAGTGAGTTTCTTTGGCCAGGACGAGGAGGTCACGCTCACCCACCGCGCCACGAGCC
>URJD01000015.1 GCA_900548075.1 uncultured Collinsella sp. | reverse complement strand
TGATTATTTCATCCCCGTCCCAGAAAAATCATTCCGCATGTTGGACGCAGCTAAAATAACCCCGTCGCAAATTGACTACCCTGGCATTGGGGATACCATGGTGGCACCCTAGCGAAAGGACGATGTATGGCACATGTCGATGACCAGCGTGTGGCGCGCGTGCTCGATGCGCTCGAGGCTCACCACCCCGGCGCACAGCTGCTCGTAAACGACCCGTGGTCGATTTATTACCTGACCGGCTTTTATGCCGATATGTTCGAGCGTTTTTGCGGCGTGCTGCTCGCGCGTGGTGCCGAGCCGGTGATCTTGGTTAACGCGCTGCATCAGCTGCCCGAGTACGACAATGCCCGCGTTGCCTACCACACCGATACCGATATCGTGGCCGACGCCATCGCTCGCGAGGTCGATCCGACC
The DNA here is from genome assembly GCA_900548075.1 of uncultured Collinsella sp. Lineage (GTDB taxonomy): Bacteria > Actinomycetota > Coriobacteriia > Coriobacteriales > Coriobacteriaceae > Collinsella. Next base: position 19,317 of record URJD01000015.1, on the reverse strand, counting down.
AAGCCGCTCGGCATCGACACCGTCATGCGCTCAGGCTTTTTGATGCCGCTCATGGAACGTCATGCCGCCAGCGAGTTTTTCCTAGGCGACTTTGCCGTCACCGCCGCGCGCACCCACAAGGATGCCGCCGAGCAGGAGCTTATGCGCGCGTCCTCGGCCGCTAACGACGCCGTGATGGCCGATGTCACCAAGCTCGTCCACGAGGGCGTGACGGAACGCGAAATTGCCGACCAGATGCTCGGCCTGTATCGCAAGCACGGCTGCGAGGGCTTTAGCTTTCCGCCAATCGTGAGCTTTGGCGCCAACGCCGGCGATCCGCACCACGAGCCCGACGACACCGTGCTCAAGCGCGGCGACGTGGTGCTGTTCGACATTGGCGGACGCCGCTGCAACTACTGTTCGGACATGACGCGCACGTTCTTTTGGGGCGAGCCGGACGAGGAGACGGCGCGCATCTACGATATCGTGCGCCGCGCCAACGAGGCCGCCGAAGCACTCATCGCACCGGGCGTGCGCATGTGTGACCTGGACCGCGCCGCGCGCGACGTGATTGAGGATGCGGGCTATGGGCAGTACTTTACGCATCGCCTGGGTCACTCGATCGGCCTGCAGGACCACGAGCCGGGCGACGTCTCGCTCGTCAACGAACAAGTCGTAGAGCCAGGCATGACATTCTCCATCGAACCGGGCATCTACCTCCCCGGCCGCACCGGTGTCCGCATTGAGGACCTGGCCCTGGTGACCGAGAACGGCGTCGAGATTCTCAACGCCTACCCCCACGATCCGGTCCGTCTAGACTAGCCAACGTGACAAAGGGACAGTCTCTTTGTCACATCCCGTTAACGCAGTGCCACGAAAACGAGCCATCTACTACGTTTAACCCGCATGGGTCGACCATGCGGGTCTTTTTTGAAAACCAGCAAGCCGTCTACCTGCGGTTTTGATTTCACGATTTTCCGTCTGGTCGAGGGTAGTCGCCAAAACGTAGTAGATAGGCCCATTTCGTGGCAAGCGAGTCAACTCGGGGCACAGGGCAACTAAAAAGCCCGTCCCAAATTGGCTGCTTTTGAGTTGCGGTGATATACGGACTGTTTGAGGCTTCTGGCTTGTAAAACAGTCCGCATTTCACCGCAACTAATGAGGGGACGGGATTAGCGCAGCAGGCCGGCTACTTCGCCGGCTAGGGTGATAGTGCCGGCTGCTACGAAGGACTCGCCCGCGGCATCAAAGGCAGCGAGGGCCTCGGACACGCTCGGGTATACGCCCACGAGCTTATCGGCATCAACGAGGGCAGCGAGCTCCTCAGCCGGCAGGGCGCGGTCGGAATCGGTCTGGGTCACGACTACGCGCGGAAAGGCGGGAATCAGGACGTCGACGATGCCCGCCACGTCCTTGTCTGCCAGCGCGGCGCATAGCAGCGTGGGGCGATTCTCCACGCACGGATCGATCTCATCCAGCGCGCCTACAAAGTTCTCGCAGCTCTGGGGGTTGTGGCAGGCATCGATCAGCTTGAGCGGATCGGTCCCCAGCACATCAAAACGACCCGGCGTGGGGCAACCCATAAGCGAGGCGTCGAGCGCATCGTGGTCGAGCTCGCGACCCAGATACCCCTCGCAAAGCATAATCGCGCACGCGGCATTCTGCGGCTGATACGCCGGCTTGACCATGCTCGACGTATAGATCGCACGCGGCGTGGTGCAGCTAAACTCAACCGTGTCGCCCACATGCGCCGGCACCTTAGTCGTGGCATGACTCACCACGAGCGGCACAATGCCGCACTCTCGACAACGGGCATCCATCACGCGCTGAACGCTCGCCTCATGCGTGCCCTCGCCCAGCACAACCAGGCGTCCGGGCTTGATAACCGCCGCCTTCTCACCCGCAATGGCCTCAAGCGTGTCGCCCAGGATGCGCGTGTGATCGAGCCCAATGCCCGTAATGGCAACGGCGACGGGATCGGTCGCACTCGTGGCGTCCCAACGACCGCCCATGCCGACCTCTAGTACGGCAACATCCACCGCGGCCTCGGCAAACACTACAAGTGCGGCAGCCGTCAGCAGGTCAAACGGCGTGATGGTATAAGCGCGCTCCCCCGCCGCCACACGGTGCGCATTCACGCGGCGCCCCGCCTCGACAGCTGCCGAAACGCCACGGGCAAACGCCTCGTCGCTCACAACGCACCCATCGACCTCCATGCGCTCGGGATAGCGCACCAGCTGCGGCGACGTATACAGCGCGGTCTTGAGCCCCTCGCCGCGAAGGATAGCAGCCGAAAAACGCGTGGTCGAAGTCTTGCCATTGGTACCGGCAACCTGAATGCAATCAAAATACTCATCCGGACGCCCCAGCTCATCGAGCATATCGACAACCGTCTCAAGCAGAGGACCAGCATCCCCAGAAATCCGCCCCGTATCAGCAGCAAGCCCCACAGCCTCATCAAACGAAAGCAACTCAAACGAGAACGGCACAGAATACGACCCAGAACGCTTAGCCATAACCCAAAGTCCCCTCAACATAAAAAGAGGCCCGAATCAGCAACGAGCCCCTCCCATTCAAAATATCAGCCAAACACCGCTTTGCAGCGAGATCAAGGTCACAACCAAGTGGCCCTACCAGGCAGCGAACGCCCCCGTAACCGCTATGGGAGCGGTTTGGGGCTTTGCTCGATACAAGTTCCGCACGAGCCGAAGGCCACTTAATGTGGCCTTCGTGCGAGCAGGACTGTCCGCAGTAGCGAGCAAAGCCCCAAACCGCGTCCCCCAGTACCGCCTACGAGAAGTCAGCAACCTGCGAGTTCAGCGCCGCCAGGATCTCCTTGAGCTCAGCTGCACGGTCCCTCTTCTTCTGGACCACCGCAGGCGCGGCCTTAGCCACAAAGCCCTCGTTGGCAAGGGTCTTCTCGCAACCGGCGAGTTCCTTCTGGGCCGCGGCAATCTCCTTCTCCAGGCGTGCCTTCTCGGCCGAAAGATCAACCTTGCCCTCGAGCACCACAAAGACCTCGACGCCGCTATCGACCACGGCGATGCTCGCGGCCGGCTTCTCGACGTCGGTACCCATGACCAGCGAGGCAGTGTTTGCCAGCGGCTCGATGGTCGAGCGCAGGCTCTCGAGCTTCTCGATGTCCTCGGCACCGGCGCGCACGACCACGTCGAGCTCGGCCTTGGGGCTCAAGCGATAACGCGAACGGGTGGCGCGGGCAGCAGACACCACGGCACGGCACAGCTCAAACGCGCGCTCGGCGTCCTCGTCAACAAACTTGGCGTAGTCGGCGGGCTCGGGCCACTTGGCGATCATGAGTGCCTCGGCGCGATCCACGTTGCCCTCGGCGTCCAGGTCGAGCACGCTCGCCGGCATGTTGTCCCAGATCTCCTCGGTGACAAACGGCATGAGCGGGTGCATCAGGCGAATGGAGGTATCGAGCACAAAGATCAGGTTGCGCTGCGCCTGCAGACGGCCCTCGCCCTTCAGGCGGGCCTTGGTGACCTCGACGTACCAGTCGCAGACCTCATTCCAGAAGAACTGCTGCACGCCGCGGGCCATGTCGCCAAAGGTATAGTTCTCGATGCCCTCGGTGACCATCTTGACGGCCTTGGCAAGACGGCTGAACATCCAGGCGTCGGCCGGCGTCTCCACGACGGGCTCGCCGGGCGTGTAGCCCTCCATGTTCATAAGCAGGAAGCGGCTGGCGTTCCAGATCTTGGTGACGAACGACTTGGCCTGCTCGGTGCGCGGGCTGTCGATGAGCTTCTTGGTCTTCTTGTCGATGTTCGCGTCAAACTTGACGTCCTGGTTGTTGGTGCACAGCGTGAGCAGGTTGAAGCGCATGGCATCGGCGCCGTACATGCCAATGAGGTCCATGGGATCAACGCCGTTGCCCTTGGACTTGGACATGCGGCTGCCGTCCTTGGCCAGAATCGTCGGGTAGATGACGACGTCCTTAAACGGCACCTCATCCAAGAAGTACAGCGAGCTCATAACCATGCGGGCGACCCACAGCGCGATGATGTCGCGCGCGGTGACGAGCGCCGTGGTGGGGTGATGACCCTCGAGCAGCTCCGGCTTTTGCGGCCAGCCCTGCGTGGCGAAGGTCCACAGCTGCGAGCTGAACCAGGTGTCCAGCACGTTCTCGTCCTGATGCACGTGATGGCCGCCGCACTTGGGGCACACATCGGTGTCCTCGGTCAGGGCGTCCTCCCAGCCGCAGTCCTCGCAGTAGAACACGGGGATGCGGTGGCCCCACCACAGCTGGCGGCTGATGCACCAGTCCTTAAGATTCCCCATCCAAGTGGTGTAGGTCTGCGTCCAGCGCGCGGGGTGGAAGGTGACCTTGCCGGAGTTGACGGCGTCGAGCGCCGGCCCCTTGAGCTTGTCGACGGCCACAAACCACTGCTCGGACAGCCACGGCTCCAGAGCGGCGTCGCAACGATAGCAGTGCATGACGGAGTGATCGTGCTCCTCGACGTGGTCGAGCAGGCCGTGCTCGTCGAACCACTTGATGACGGCCTCGCGGCACTCCTCGCGGGTCATGCCGGTAAATTCGCCATAGCCCTCGACGACCACCGCGTGCTCGTCGAAGATGTTGATCTGCGGCAGGTCGTGGGCCTGACCCATGGCGTAGTCGTTGGGGTCGTGGGCCGGGGTGACCTTAACGAAGCCGGAGCCGAAGTTGGCGTCGACATGCCAATCCTCAAAGATGGGGATCTCGCGGTCGACGATGGGGAGCTTGACGGTCTTGCCCACGAAGGCGGCCTTCTCGGGGTCCTTCGGGGAGACGGCAACGCCCGTGTCGCCGAGCATGGTCTCAGGGCGCGTGGTGGCGACGACGATGTAGTCCTGGCCGTTGACCGGCTCGGTCAGCGGGTAGCGCAGGTGCCACAGGTGGCCCTTCTCGTCCTTGTACTCGGCCTCGTCGTCCGAGATGGCGGTGGTGCAGTTGGGGCACCAGTTGACGATGCGCTTGCCACGGTAGATCAGGCCGTCGTGATACCAGTCGCAGAAGACCTTACGTACGGCCTGGGCGTAGTCCTCGTCCATGGTGAAGCGCTCGTTGTCGAAGTCGACGGAGCAGCCCATGCGCTTGATCTGCTCGACAATGATGCCGCCGTACTCGTGGGTCCAATCCCAGCAAGCGTCGACAAACTTGTCGCGACCGATCTCCAGGCGGCTGATGCCCTCGCTCTTGAGCTTCTTGTCGACCTTGGTCTGCGTGGCGATACCGGCGTGGTCGGTGCCGAGCACCCAGCGCGTGGACTTGCCGCGCATGCGGGCCATACGGATGATAGCGTCCTGGATGGAGTCGTCGGTGGCATGGCCCATGTGGAGCTTGCCGGTAACGTTGGGAGGCGGAATGGTGACGGTGCAGTCGCCCACGCCCTCGCGGCGCTTGTAGTAGCCGCCGTCGAGCCACTTCTGCAGGATCGCCGGCTCGTTGGTCGACGGATCGTAGTTCTTGGGCATCTCTTCCATATATCTCTCCCTGTCCCGCCGGCGTGTCTGCCTGCTTGGTTTTCGCTCGGTCAGGTCCTGGCTCGCACGAAGAGCACATATAGTGCTCTTCGGCTCGTGCGGAATCTACGAAAACCAAGCAGGCGGACACGCCTTAGGTATCGATTACTTCAGTCTGAAGGTACTAACTTGACAATCTCACAGAATAGCACAGGCATACCCGCCGAAAAGGGACAGGTTTATTATGGTAGGTTTTATCAGGGGAAACGACATTTGCCCATATAAAACCAACCAAAATAAACCTGTCCCTAAATGGCAGGCCCCGCGGTGATTGCCGCGGGGCCCGGATTCAAGCTATTTACCCGTAGATGCGTTGGGGTTGTTCTTCGCCCTTTACGGAGGCTTCGGTCACGATGACCTTGGAAACACCCTCCTCGCTGGGGAGGTCGAACATCGTCTGCTGCAGCACGTCCTCGCAGATGGAGCGCAGGCCGCGGGCGCCGGTCTTGCGGGCAAGCGCCATACGGGCGATCTCATGCAGGGCCGCATCCTCAAACTCAAGCTCAACGTCCTCGAGCTGGAACATCTTGCGGTACTGGCGCACCACGGCGTTCTTGGGCTCGGTCAGAATCGACACCAAGTCGTCCTCGTCAAGCGCCTGCGTCTGGGTGACGACGGGCGTACGTCCCACAAACTCGGGGATCATGCCAAAGGCGTTGAGGTCCTGCGGGAGCACCTGACGCAGCAGGTCGTTCTCGTCGACCGAGGTGGGGCCGGCGATCTCGGAGTTAAAGCCCACGCCCTTGTTGCCCACGCGGTCGGCGATGATCTTGTCCAGACCCACAAAGGCACCGCCGCAGATGAACAGGATGTTGGTCGTGTCGATCTGCAGAAGCTCCTGCTGGGGATGCTTGCGGCCGCCGGTGGGCGGAACGCTGGCCACCGTGCCCTCAAGAATCTTAAGCAGCGCCTGCTGAACTCCCTCGCCCGAGACATCGCGGGTGATGGAGAGGTTCTCGGCCTTGCGGGCGATCTTGTCGATCTCGTCCACGTAGATAATGCCAACCTGCGTGCGCTCGATATCGCCATCGGCGGCGTTGATGAGCTTGAGCAGGATGTTCTCCACGTCCTCGCCCACATAGCCGGCCTCGGTGAGCGCGGTGGCATCGGCGATGGCAAACGGCACCTCGAGGATGCGCGCGAGCGTCTGGGCCAACAGGGTCTTGCCGGTACCGGTGGGACCGAGCAGCAGGATGTTGGACTTGGCGAGCTCTACCTCGTCCATATCGTCGTCGAACTGCGAGCCCATGCCATCGTCAAAGGCAGACACCGCGGCGCCGCCCTCGATCACGCGGCGATAGTGGTTGTACACGGCCACCGACATGGCGCGCTTGGCGTCCTCCTGACCCATAACATAGGCCGAAAGCTCGTCATAGATCTCGTGCGGCGTCGGCACGTGCGTGATGACCTGACGGTCGTCCTCAAGCTCAAAGCCCTCGGTCTCGGGGTCCACAGCGGGCTGGGATGCAGCCTGACCGTGGTCGTTGAGGAAGCCTGGCAGCTTGCCGTTGCGGGCAGCGTCCATAAAGTCCGAAGCCAGCGACTCCTCCAGAATCTCGGAGCAGGCGGCAACGCACTCGTCGCAGATAAAGATGTTGGTCGGACCCTTTACAAGGCGGCGAACCTGCCCCTGCTCTTTTCCGCAGAAGGAGCAGCGGATGGGGTTGCCGTTCTCGTCAAAGTTGTCCTGCATGTTACCGGCCATCCTAGGCGTCCTTCGCGGCGAGATCGCGCGAGGTAACGATACGGTCGATCAGGCCGTAGTCGAGGGCCTCGGCAGCGGTCAGGTAGTTGTCGCGCTCGGTGTCGGCCTGGACCTTCTCGATGGGCTGGCCCGAGGCGTCGGACAGGATCTGGTTGAGCTCGCGGCGAGTCTTCTTGATCTCCTCGGCCACGATCTCGATCTCGGTCTGCTGACCCTGGGCACCGCCGCTGGGCTGGTGAATCATGACCTTGGAGTGCGGCAGGCAGAAGCGCTTGCCCTTGGCGCCGGCCGAAAGCAGCACGGCGGCCATAGACGCGGCCATACCGACGCAGATGGTGGAGACCTGCGGCTTAATGAAGTTCATGGTGTCCAGAATCGCCAGGCCGGAATAGACCTCGCCACCGGGCGAATTGATGTAGAGCGAGATATCCTTCTCGGCATCCTGGCTCTCAAGATGCAGCAGCTGGGCAACGACCAGATTGGCGCTGACGGAGTTGATCTCCTCGCCCAAGAAGATGATGCGGTCGTTGAGCAGGCGCGAATAGATATCGTAGCTGCGCTCGCCGCGCGGCGTCTGCTCGATAACGTATGGCACGAGGGCGGAATCGAACTTAGCGATCATACGCATCTCCATTTCTCTCTTGCGGACCAAATTGGTTCTAGATAAACGTACGGTGCCCGCATGCTATGCATTGGCTGGCACCGTACGAAGCAACCGGATAACCGGTGTATAACTTTACCCCATCACGGGCGCACCCATGCGCTCGCGGGCAAGGTGGCGAGAATTACTCGGCGTCCTTGGCGGTCTCGTCGACCTCGGTCACCTTGGCGTTCTCGACCAGGTGGTCGACGGCCTTGGAGCGACGGATGGACTCGCGGACGGCAGGCATGCGGCCATCGGCGATGAACTCGGCCTTGGAAGCCTCGACGTCCTTGACGCCGGCCTTCTCGAACTCGGCGTTGATGTCGTCCTCGGTGACCTCGATCTTGAGCTCGCGGGCGAGGGCGTCGAGAGCCAGGGACTCGCGGGCAACGTCGTTGGCCTGCTTGTGCAGGTCGCCGATGAACTGCTCCATGGTCAGACCGGAAGCGGGCAGCCAGGTGTCGAGGGTCATGCCGCGGGCAGCGAGGTTGGACAGGAAGTTCTGGCCAAGCTCCTCAAAGACGGACTGCTCGTAGTCGGCGTCCATCTCGTCGAGCTGCAGACGCTCGGCGAGAGCGGACACGCAACGGTTCTCCTTCTCGGCCGGGAGGCGGGAAGCCTTGTCCTGCTCGATCTCGATCTTGATGGCGTCGCGCATGGCGTCGATGCTGTCGAAGCCGAAGTCGGACTTGACAAGCTCGTCGGTGAGCTCGGGGGTGTTGCGGACCTTGATGCCCTTGACGGTGACCTCGACGGTATGGGTCTCGGCCTCCTCGCCCTCCTCGACCTCGTCGGTCCAGGTGACGGTCTTGACATCGTCAACGTTAGCGCCGATCAGGGCCTCGTTGAACTCCTTGGGGTTGCTGTCGCTACCGGCGATGAGCATGCGGCCCTCGGCGGCGAAGTTGTCGGCGTTCTCGACGGCCTTGAGGTCGACGGTGACGTAGTCCTCGGCCTCGACGGCGCGACCCTCGACGTCCTCGAAGGTGGCACGGTAGTTGAGGAGCATCTCGACCTGGTTGTTGATCTCGGACTCGGTGACCTCCGCAGGGGGCATCTCGATCTCGACAGCGTCGAAGGAGGAGAGCTCAGCGGCGGGACGCAGGGAGAACTCGACGGTGTAGGTGTAGTCCTCGTGATCCTTGGCGAGGTCGAGCTCCTTGTAGTCACCGCTCTTGGTGGGGACGATGTCCAGCTCGTTGAGGACGGCGGGCTCGTTGGCGGCGATCAGGTCGTTGGTGGCCTGAGCGAGGGTAGCCTCGGCGCCAAGTGCGGAGTCGATGACCGGACGGGGAGCCTTACCGGCGCGGAAGCCCGGGAAGCGGTACTTCTTGGCGGTGTCCTTGTAGGCCTTCTTGATCGCGGCGTCGACGTCGGCGGCCGGGATGGTGACCGTAGCGGTGAGCTTGGCGTCCTTGACGTCAGAAGCGGTGATGTTCAACACGTTCCTCCTCATACTGCCCAGCTTATCTGAGGTGCTGGTACCTTTATGCAACAAAGTGTCGCGACGGCCAGGGCCGACGCAGGTGCGATGGTGCGGGCGAAAGGACTCGAACCTTCACGGGAATCCCACCAGAACCTAAATCTGGCGCGTCTACCAATTCCGCCACGCCCGCATGAGCGCACAGACTAGGAATGATAGCAGATACGAACGGCAAGCGCACGCACACCTTTTACAGGCTCACGACCTCACCACGAGTGCAAAAGGCGGGACGAGTTGCCCCGTCCCGCCAATTACGACTTGTTCGCCGACCCGCTACTCCCCCAGCAGGGCCTTCTCGGGCGTGATGGGCAGCGAGCGAACCTGATGGCCGGTGGCGTGCGCTACGGCCGAGGCAACGGCGGCGAGCGGGGTGTTGATGACGACCTCGCCGATCGACTTGGCGCCAAACGGGCCCGTCGGCTCGTAGCTCGGCTCAAAGGCCACGCGAATGCTGCCGATATCCAGGCGCGTGGGCAGCTTGTAGCTCATAAAGTTGCCGGTGCGCAGACGGCCGCGGTCATCGTGCTCGACGATCTCGTAGAGTGCGTGGCCGATACCCTGGGCAATGCCGCCCTCGGCCTGGACGCGCGCGAGCGCCTCGTTGATCACGGTGCCGCAGTCCACAGCCGCCGCGTAATCCACCACGGTCACCTTGCCGGTGGCCTTGTCGACCTCGACCTCGGCAATGCCGGCCATAAACGGCGGAGGCGAAACGGGCAGGCAGGCAGAAGCATGCGAGGTCAGCGCGTCGCCGCCCGCGATGTTCTTGACGCACAGGTTGGAAAAGTCGCGCAGCGTGAGGTAGCGGTTCTGCTCGCGCGCGGCACGCTCGTCGGACAGGCGCACGTACTGACCATCAAAGACCACATCGGCGACGTCCACGTCCCACATCTGGGCGGCCTTGGCGCAAATCTTCTCGCGCAGCTCGGTCGCGGCGTTCTTGGCGGCAAGGCCCGTCACGTACGTGCCCGAGCTCGCGTACGAGCCGGCGTCGAACGGCGACACATCGGTGTCCACGCCGCGCACCACGATAAGCGAGCTCTCCACGCCCAGCTCCTCGGCGGCAATCTGCGCCAGGATCGTGTCGACGCCCATGCCGTTATCGGTGGCGCCGGTGCCGATGGTAATGAAGCCGTCCTCTTCCAAGCGCATGTCGATGCCGGCGATATCCACGTTGGAGATGCCCGAGCCCTGCATGGTGAGCGCACAGCCCAGAGCACGCACACGGTCGCCCAGGTCGACGGCTAGCGGCTTGTCGCGCCAACCGATCATGTCCATCGCGCGCAGCAGGCAGCGGTCGAGCGCGCAGGCGTTGAGCTTCTCGTTGTAGTACTGCGGCATGATCTCGCCCTCGCGCACGATGTTCTTAAGGCGCAGGTCGGCGGGGTCCATGTGCAGCATGTCGGCGAGCTCGTTGACGGTGCTCTCCACGGCAAACTGGCCCTGGGTGGCACCGTAGCCACGATACGCGCCGCCACGGTTGGTATTGGTGTAGACGGCGTCCCAGCTAAAGCGGCTCGCCTTCACATGGTTGTAGATGGGCAGGCTCTTGTGGCCCGAAAGGCCGATCGTCGTGGTAGCGTGCTCGCCGTACGCGCCGGCGTTGGACAGCGTGTGCAGATCGATGGCCGTGATGGTGCCGTCGTTCATGGCACCCAGCTTAACGGTCATCTGCATCTGGTGGCGCGAGTTGCCCGCGGTGATGGTCTCCTCGCGGGTGTAGCAGCAGTAGCTCGGACGGCCGGTCTGTTGGGTGACAAACGCCACGAAGATCTCGCAGCAGCCCGTCTGCTTGGAGCCAAAGCCGCCGCCGATGCGCGGCTTAATGACCTGCACCTGCGACTGCGGAATGTCGAGCGACTGCGCGACCATGCGGCGCACGTGGAAGGGCACCTGCGTGGAGGTGGTCACCGAGATACGCCCGAACGCGTCGGTCGTCGCGAAGGCGCGGAAGGTCTCCATGGGCGCGGTCTGCGTGGCCTGGCTGGTGTAGGTGCGGGTGAAGACGATGTCGCTCTGGGCGAACGCCTCATCAAGATCGCCAAAATCGCTGGTACCGCTGCACACCAGGTTGCGAGCAACGTCGCCACCCTGCGGGAACATAAAGGTCACGTCGCCCTCGGGGTGGACCACGATGTCATTATCGAGCGCCTGGGTAAAGTCGAGCAGCGGCTCGAGCACCTCATAGTCGACCTTGATGAGCTTGAGCGCCTTGTCGGCGGCCTCCTCAGTCTCGGCGGCGACGATCGCCACCTCCTCGTTTTGGTAGCGTACGAGGTTCTCGAGGATCAGGCGGTCGTAGGGCGAGGGCTGAGGATAGCTCTGGCCGGCGATGGTAAAGCGACGCTTGGGCACGTCCTCGTAGGTGTAGACGCCCACCACGCCGGGTACCTTCAGGGCGCGCGACGTATCGATTGAGCGAATCTTAGCGCGGGCATACGGGCTGCGCTTGAGCTTAACGATGAGCGCGCCGGCGGGCACCAGGTCGCCCGTGTAGACGGGACGACCCTCGAGCAGGGCCTTCGAGTCCTTCTTGGGCTGCTTGTGGGTGATCTGCTTGTAGGAGACGCCGTCGGAGCTCGTGTCGTTGACCGGCAGCTCGGGCATCTCAAAGCCCACCTGCACGCCAGACTCGTTGAGGAAGCGCACGATGGCGCGCAGCTGGCTCTCGTAGCCGCTGCAACGGCAGAGGTTACCGGCAAGCTGGCGCGACAGCTCCTCGCGCGTGGCAACGAGGCTCGGGTCCTCCTTGGCGGCGCGGGCGAGCGCCAGCACGTTCATGATAAGGCCGGGGGCGCAAAAACCGCACTGCTCGGCGCCTTCGGCAGCCATCGCACGGGCAAGCGCCTCGGACTCGGCCTTGAGGCCCTCGAGCGTGGTGATGGAGCGGCCCTCGACGCGCGCGGCGGGAACCGAGCAGCTCAGAACCGGGTCGCCATCGAGCCACACCGTGCACAGGCCGCAGTTGGTGGTCTCGCAGGCACAGCGCACCGACGCGCAGCCCTGCTCGCGCAGCAGCGCAAATAGCATGGTGTCGGGGGCAATCTGAACCTTGACCTTGCGGCCGTTGAGCGTAAAGGAAAGATCGATGAGTTTGGCAGCCATTAGCGCACCTCGCTAGAATCGACGCCGGGCACGCGGCGGCAGGAATACTCGTCCGTGGCAAACTTAGGAATCTGCACGCCCTCGAGCTCGCGGGCAAGCGCGGCCGAAAGCTCGATGCCGGCGGCGCGACGCACGGCCTGAATCGCCAGCGGCGCCGAGATGCGACGGCGGTACTCGGCCGAGCCCCACAGGTTGGTGCCATAGCTCAGGGCGCGCACGGACGCGGCCAGGGAGCGCAGCTCGTCCTCGGAAGGCTGCTCGCTGGAAAGGCCACATGCCTCGCCCTGCAGCAAGGTTGCGCGCAGCGGGCGGGCGCCCACGGTGACGTGCCAGGAGCCGTCCCACCATGCGGCGGTGACGTTCAGCGAGGGGAAGTCGGTCGCGGCCTTGCGCACGGCCTCGTAGCTCGCACGGTAATCGTGCTTGACGACCACGACGTGCTCGATCACGTCACGTACGTAGCCCATGTCCACGAACTCCGTGAGCGGCACGCGGCCGGCGCCCGTCAGCTCGACATAGGAATCGAGCGCGAGGAAGGCGGAGAGAACGTCCGAGAAGCCAAAGCGGCCGTAGACGCTGCCGCCCACCGTGGCGGTATTGCGCAGCTGCACGCCCACGATGTCGTGGACGGCGAACTCAAAGACATTGTTGACAAGCGCATTGAGCGCGGCATGACGCTCGAGCTGGCGCAGGGTGCACATGGCACCGATGCGAAACTCGGTCTCGGTCTCCTCGATCTGATCGAGTCCGCAGGCCGAAAGATCAATCGCCGTCGCCACACGACGCGAACCCAGGCGCATCCAGATGCCGCCGCCCACAATCTTGTTGTTGCGGTTCTTCTGCAAGAGCTCATAGGCTTCGGCCGCGTTTCCAACACGGACGTAGGTACCGAACTTGAGCACGTTCTCCCCCATCTCTTCACTTGTCCAGTACCTTTTAGTGTACCAAACGAGGGGGCACAACCCTCACCACCACAGAAAAAGGCTCCCGGCCAAGATGACTGGGAGCCTTCTGCGATGCTATGTCGAGCGAAGATTTAGCAGACGCCCTGGGCGAGCATGGCGTCGGCAACCTTCAGGAAGCCGGCGATGTTGGCGCCCATGACAAAGTTGCCCTCCTGGCCATACTCCTTGGCGGTGTCGTCCACGTTGTGGAACATGCCGCGCATGAGCTGCTCGAGCTTGCCGTCGACCTCCTCGAAGGTCCAGGACAGGTGCTCGGCGTTCTGGCTCATCTCCAGGCCGGACACGAGCACGCCGCCGGCGTTGGCAGCCTTACCGGGCATAAAGGCAACACCGTTCTCCTGGAAATAGGTCGTGGCCTCGATGGTCGTGGGCATGTTCGCGCCCTCGCCGACCACCTTGCAGCCGTTGGCGACGAGCGCCTGGGCGTCCTCGAGCAGCAGCGTGTTCTCGCGAGCGCAGGGCAGCGCGATGTCGCAGGGAAGCTGCCACACGCCGCGGCCGTCGCCCTCGTGCCACACGGCGTTGGGCTTCTCGTCAACGTACATAGCGAGCGTAACGCCCTTGTCGTGGCCGGAGCGCTTCTTGTTGTAGACGTGCTCGAGCACGGTGTAGTCGATGCCGTCGGGATCCTCGACCCAGCCGTGGGTATCGGAGCAGGCGAGCACCTTGCCGCCGAGCTGGGAAACCTTCTGGACCGCGTAGATGGCGACGTTGCCGGAGCCATGAACGACGACGTTCTTGCCCTCGAAGGAGTCACCGCGGCTCTTGAGGTACTCGTCCACAAAGTAGGCCAGGCCGTAGCCGGTGGCCTCGGTACGGGCGAGCGAGCCGCCAAAGGAGAGGCCCTTGCCGGTGAGGACGCCGGTCCACTCGTTGGTCAGGCGCTTGTACTGACCGAACAGGTAGGCAACCTCGCGGCCGCCAACGCCCAGGTCGCCGGCGGGAACGTCGGTGTTGGGGCCAATGTGGCGGTAGAGCTCGGTCATGAAGGACTGGCAGAAGTGCATGATCTCGTTGTTGGACTTGCCCTTAGGGTCAAAGTCGGAACCGCCCTTGCCACCGCCCATGGGAAGGGTGGTCAGGCTGTTCTTGAGGATCTGCTCCAGGCCCAGGAACTTGAGCATGCCCAGGGTGACCGTCGGGTTAAAGCGCAGGCCGCCCTTGTAGGGTCCGATGGCAGAGTTGAACTCGACGCGGTAGCCGCGGTTGACCTGGACCTTGCCCTGGTCGTCGACCCAGGGGACACGGAACATAACGATGCGCTCGGGCTCGACGAGGCGCTCAAGCAGGGCGGCCTCCTCGTACTCGGGGTGGGCGTCGAGCGCCGGCTGAATGGTGCCGAGGATCTCGGTCGCGGCCTGGATGAACTCAGGCTGCTCGGGATAGCGGGCCTTGAGCTCTTCGAGAACTTTCTGCGTGTAGCTCATGCTTCCTCCAATTGATGGAAAAGAAAGGTGTCGTTCGCGGCGCCCCATGCGCCGCGAGCTTTATCGAATATGGATAATATCGCACTGTTGCAGCAAAGTTTCGCATAAGCCGACGAGCAGATGTTTCGTTTTGATTACGATGCAGGTAGAAGCGTTTTTGAGTGTCTGACGCGCAAAACCCGTGTTTCAAACCTGTTTCGTCCACATGTTCCAAACCACCACATTGGGGACAGGCACCTTTGTGGTGGTTTTGGCGGCTAGAGGACGAGCTGATGGTAGTCGGCGGGGGTTATGCGGCCTTCGGTGGCAGCGCGGAAGGCGGCGAGGGCGTCGCCCGAGAACGGCATGGCCCAGCACAGCCCGCAGCCGGCGGTGATGGAGCCGGGCAGCGGCATGATGCGCCCAGGCACATCGGCATCCAGGCACAGCTGCTCGCATTCCATCACATCGAAGGTGCTGTCGAACGACACGATGATCTTGCGTTCGTGGTCGAGGGCATCACCGGACGGGCCTTCGCGGTGTGCCTCACGATACGCCGCGGCGGCCGCTTCCTCTTCCGCAGTATGTCCACAGCCACCGCAGTCGCAGGTACAGGGCTCGGAACCATCGCAAGTGCAAGGCTCTCCCGTGTCGGGGCAAATATCGTGAGACATGGCAACTCCAATCGTCTAGGCGAGTAACTCGGCCGCCGCAAACTCTTCGGGTGTATTGACGTTTTCGAAGCAGAGCGTGGAGCCCGCGGCCTTAACGATCTGCGACTCATCCATATAACCGGCCTGAACGCGATTGATCAGGCAGCGAATGCGCTGGCGGTCGCAGGCGAGCAGCTCTTGGGCAACCGGCGCGCACGCGTCACGGCGCCAGACGGCGCAAAGCGGCTCAATTCCCCGCTCCTCGCGCGGCACGCACACGTCAAGCGCCTCGGCATCAACATGATCGGCAAGCGCGTCGATGAGTTCCGACGAGACAAACGGCATGTCGCAGGCGACGATAGCCACGAGCGGCAATCGGGCCGCGGCCAACGAGCTCGCGATGCCGCGCATGGCGCCGGCGGGACCGTCGACGTCCATGACTACGCGAGGGAACAGGCCATCAAACGTGCATCTCTCAAGGTAGACCAGCTCGCTGGGGCGCGAAGTCGTCACGACCAACTCGCCGGCAACTGGCGCCAGCCGGCCCAGCACGCGCTCGATGAGCGGCTCGCCGCAAAACGCCATGCGCGCCTTATCGCAGCCCATGCGCGAGGACAGCCCACCCGCCTGGACGACACAAGAAAGATCGGCACGTCTTACGGTAGTCATACGGCAAAACACCTCCATCGGCACGTTCAAAACCCGGCGCACGAAGCTAAATACCGCCGCCGAAATAGCGGCGCTACGAAAAGCTCGTGCAAAAACAAAACAGCGCCTTTGCGGCACGCAGCAAGATCGCGAGCACAAAAGCGCTGGTAGCGTATGGCGGGAACGTATGTGAATCGAACACATCCAAGACGTTTTGCACGCCTCGCAACGGTTTTGAGGACCGCGGAGCCCACCGGAGCCCATCCGTTCCCAAGTGCGGCGGTATTTTACCAAACCGAGCGGGCTAGCTAGCGTAGGGACCTCAGGCCGCCGGCTTCCTTGTCGAGCACTGTAAAGCGCACGGCATCCAGGTGCTCCAAGATGCTGATAGCACGTTTGCGGGACACACCGAGGGCCTCGCGCAGGGCGCTCGTGGTGGCAGCGCCCCCGGCAGCCTCGATAGCAGCGGCGACAAGCTCGCGTGCATTCGACTCCACGGTGGCGGACAAGGCAACGTCGCGCTCGACCTTAACGATGGAACGGTTGAGCGAAAGCTCGCGCAGGGCACGCGTCATGGTGTCGCGATCGAGCTGCAGTTGCTCGCCCACCTCGGGCAACGTCGGTGCATCGAGTCCGGCCTCGTCAAGCAGCGCGACGATCCGCTCGCAAGCCTCTCGCACCACGCGTGCCGCCGCGGCGGCCGAATGCGGATCGAACACCTCGGCGCCCTCGGCGGCGCACACGCCACGCGAGCAGCCCTCGGCAATCAGAGCCGCGGCAACGCCTTCATCAGCGGCAGACCACGCAGCATGGGCAACGGCGCCGGGCGTAAAGCCTGTCTCCTTGGGAGCCGCCGCGTGCATGGCTGACAGGGTCGCCGCCAGTGCATCCATCGCGGCGTCGAGCACCACGGCGTCCGCCAAGAGGCCCGCATCACCCACGGCAAGCTTGCGAACGGAGCCCTGCGCCACCAACCCGCGCAGTGCGGCATCGACCTCGCCGACACCAAGATCCAAAGCCTCAGCAACATCAACCGCCGTAACCGGCAGCATCTGCAGCGCCAGCCAAGCGCCCACACCGCCCGCGATATCGCCGGACTCGAGCGCCGCGTACAGCACGCGTTCCCCCTCAGTAAGTTCGCGCGAACGGCGGCATCGCGACAACAGCACGCGCCCTCCACCAATAAGCATGACCGGCGAATAGGACAGCACCACGGCATGGTCGCCGGCGCGCAGCGGAAGCGGTTCCTCCAAGCGTACCTGTACGGTACGGGTCTCGCCCACCGCCATGGGGGCCTCGCCCTCCATGAACATGATGCGACCGACAACCTCGGCCGTACCCGCCATCACGTGCACACGCGCACCCGACTCGAGCACACGCGGCTTGGCTCCCTCGCGGCCCAAATACGTAAACGTCATCATAAAGCGCATCGTCTGGCCAAAGCGGCCCGCCACGCCCAGCATCTCGCCACGGTCAAGCGCCGCGACACCGTCACCAACCAGGTTGAGCGCCACACGCTGACCAGGCAGCGCGCGCGGCGTATCGTCATGCACCTGAATCCCGCGCACACGACAGACCGTACGCGACGGTAACGCCATCAGCTCGTCACCCACCGCAACCGGCGCATCGTGCAGCGTTCCCGTCACGACGGTGCCGACGCCCTTGATCGTAAAGCAGCGGTCGATAGGCAGACGCGGTGCGGCATCGGTGAGCTCGGCACGGGCACGGCAAGCATCCCAGCAAGTGGCTACCTGCTCGTCAAGCGCAGCCAGTAGGCCATCGATCCCCTCGCCTGTCTTGGACGACACAGGCACGATCGGCGCGCCCGCAAACACGGTACCCGACAAAAAGTCATCGACATCGAGCTCAGCAAGCTCGGTCATCTCGACATCGGCCAGGTCACACATCGTCAGCGCGACCACCATATGCGTAACGCCCAGCAGCTCCAGCACATGCACGTGCTCGCGGGTCTGCGGCATCACGCCCTCAACGGCAGAGACCACCAACACGGCAACATCAATGCCCGTGGCACCCTGCACCATGGCGCGCAAGTAATGCGCGTGGCCCGGCACGTCGACCAGGCCGACGATCTTGCCGCTCGGCAGCGCCAGCTCGCCAAAGCCCAGCTCCACGGTCATACCGCGACGGCGCTCAACTTCCAGACGGTCGGGATTCTTGCCGGTCAGCGCCTCGATCAGTGCCGACTTACCGTGGTCGACGTGACCCGCCGTGCCAACGATAACGGGACACTCTAGCAGCGCCTGAACCTCACTCATCGAACAATCGCCTTCTTAACGCACGCGACGAGCGTCGATGCCGCCGTCTCGATATCGCGGTCACCCACGAGCGTGCGCACATCAAACAGGACGCGATCGTGCGAGGCGCGCGTGACGACCGGCGTGTCGAAATCCTGGACAAGCGAGCGCTTGAGCGCGTCGACGGACAGGCGCCCGTCGACCGGGCAGACGGCAACGCACATGGTGGGCAGTTCGACGGTAGGCAGCGAACCGCCACCGGGGGTCGACGATTCCTCGACGATCTCCACCTGCACGGCGCACGGGCAACCAGCCTTATCGAGCCCGGCGACCATACGATCGCGCAGCTTGCGGGCACGTCGCTCCAAATGAGCCTGCGGCAGCGTAAGCATGCTGAGCACCGGAATATCGCGATGGGCCACATCGGCGCCGTCCATGTAGATGCGAAGCGTAGCCTCGAGCGCCGTGAGCGCCAACTTGCCCGGGCGCAGGGCGCGCATAAGCGGATGCGACCCACAGGCCTGGACCAGGTCGCGACGGCCCATGATAATGCCTGCCTGCGCGGCACCGAGCAGCTTATCGCCCGAGCACGACACCAGATCGAGCCCTGCAGCGACCGAAGCCGGCGTGGTTTCCTCGCCGCCGCGCGCCAAGATGTCGTCGGGTAACAGCGCCCCCGAACCCTGGTCTTCATAGAACAGCAGGCCGTGCTTATGGGCCAGCGCGGCGAGCTCCCTTGAGCTCACTTCCTCGTGAAAACCCTCGATGCGATAGTTGGAAGGATGGACCTTAAGGATCATCGCCGTATCGGACGTGACGGCGCGCTCGTAGTCGCCCAAATGCGTGCGGTTGGTGGCGCCGACCTCGACGAGCTTGGCGCCCGAAGCCTCCATTACATCGGGGATGCGGAAGCTGCCGCCGATCTCGACAAGCTCGCCGCGGCTGACGA
>URJD01000014.1 GCA_900548075.1 uncultured Collinsella sp. | reverse complement strand
AACGAAGCATATAGACAAACAGCAGCGCAAAGAGCGCGATGCCCACATAGCTCACAATCGTCTGGACCTTGAGCGGAAGCTCGCGTCCCGCAATCTTTTGAATGATCTCGATGACCAGCTTACCGCCATCGAGTGGCGGGATGGGCAGCAGGTTCATAAAGCCAAGCGAGAACGAGATGAGGGCAGCAAACGAAAGGAACGTGGCAGGGCCGGCAGCAGCAGCCTGTGAGGACATAACGCTAATACCCACGATCGAAGAAGACTGATCGAGAATCTCCATCGTATGCTGCGGCTGGAGCAGGCGCATCACGCCATCCGCTGTCTGCACGACATAGGAAAAGGAGAGGCGAGCCGACGTGATGGGGTCCAAACGGACTACCTCCGTAGAAGCATACACACCTAACCGCTCGTCCTCTTTGAGCGCAACCGAGGTCGAATGCTGCTTGCCGTCGCGCTCATACTCAATGGCGATATCGTCCTTACCGGCGGCCTTGCCGATAGCACCGTAGACGTCCATCCAAGTGGAACATGAGACACCGTCGACCGAAAGGATCGCATCACCGGCCTCGATACCCGCCTTGGCGGCAATAGACCCCTCGTCAACCTGACCGATCACGTTGGTGTCCATCGGCACGGTGACACCTGCAATGGAATAGATGCTCATAAGGAGCAAAAAACCCGTCAGGATATTGACGAGAATGCCCGCGAGCAGCATAAAGGCGCGCTTGAGAAAGCCCTGGCCCAGATAGGTATGCGAGCGCTCTTGCGCCAAGAAATCAGCCTCGCCGCACGGCAGCTCCCACACATCGCCCTCGGCAGTCGCATGCTCGCGATCGAACCGGCGGCCGTCAAAGGTGGTGTAACCCGCAGCGTCTCGAGGCAGTGTCTGATACTTGGTGGGATAGTAGCTCGGTGAGGGCTTCTCCCCTTCCTCATACCAAGGTGCGATGGAGCCCCAGCCCAGCAACAGAGCACAAGCCTCGAGCACATCCTCCTCGGAAAGCTCGAGCTCGACAGCAAGGTCGGCCACGGTCACGCGACCATGACGGTAAATAGCCGCGAGCACGTGATCGGCGCACGAGACATCGGTCGGATCCATACCGCAGATGGCAGCGTAGCCACCCAGCAGCAGCGGGGTCACGCCAAACTTGGTTCCAATGCGACGCGACGTGTAATGGATGTCAAAGCGGCACGGCAGGCCCAAAAAGAACTCGGTCACACGGACGCCGCAGGCACGCGCCGCCAAAAAGTGGCCGCCCTCGTGCAAAAACACGAGGACGGAAAGCATCAGCATGCCCCAAAAGACCGATGAAAGAACGCTCAGAACAGTATCCATAAAACGAAAAAGCAATCCTTATGGGTTAGGAACGGGTTGCGGCGAGCACCTGCGCAGCTTTTTCACGCGCCCACGCATCGATGTCGCGAAGCTGCTCAAACGAATCGACCGCCTGCATATCGTGGGCATCCATGCAGGATTCCACAATGCGATCGATATCGGTAAAGCTGCAGCCATCGTGCAGGAAGGCATCGACGGCGAACTCGTTGGCGGCATTGAGCACGCACGGCATGGTGCCACCCGTCTTACCGGCACGCTCGGCCAGTGCCAGACAGCGGAAGGTATCCATGTCGGCAGCATCAAACGTGAGCTGTCCCAGCTCGCGAAAATCGATACGAGGCGCCGGGGTATTCCAACGCTCGGGATACGAGAACGCGAACTGGATGGGAATACGCATGTCAGAAGCACCGAGATGCGCCATCACGGAGCCGTCGGCATAATCGACCATCGAGTGAATCTTTGACTGGCGCTGCACGACCACGTTGATAAAGTCGAGGTCGCAACCGAACAGATGCATCGCCTCGATACGCTCCAGGCCCTTGTTCATGAGGGTAGCGGAGTCGATCGTGATCTTAGCGCCCATGGACCACGTGGGATGCGCCAGCGCATCGGCGCGTGTCACGCGATCGAGCTCATCGCGCGTACGGCCAAAGAACGGACCACCCGAGCAGGTGAGCCAAATGCAGTGGGCCTCGCGCGGATTCTCCCCCAGATAGCACTGGTAGATGGCGGAGTGCTCAGAGTCGACTGGAATAAGCTGGCCCGGTTGCGCCAACGGCATAAGCAAGTCGCCACCGACGACGAGGGACTCCTTGTTGGCAAGGGCAAGGCGCTTATTTGAGGTCAAGGCCGCATGGCTCGCCTCCAGACCGGCGGCACCCACAATAGCGACGAGCACGCAGTCGACATCGTCGCGACGCGCGAGCTCGCAAACCGCCTGCGCGCCAACGCCGAGCTTCGTTCCCTCGGGCAACTCCTGCAGCACGGCGTCATCGCCATGAGCGACATCGGCCACGGCAACCGCCGAAACCGAGAACTCGCGGGCAGCGGCAACAAGCTCGGAGGTACTGGAGTTAACGGACAGCGCCGTCACCTGCAGGCGATCGGCATGCTGGCGGCACACATCGAGCGCCTGGGTGCCGATAGAGCCCGTACAGCCCAGGATGGCAACACGGAGACGTCCATCGGGGCCATACGTCGTCTGGAAGGACATTACAGCACGCCTCCGATCATCAGCATCAGCTGCGCGGTGATGCAGCCGAAGATAAGCGAATCGCTACGATCGAGCATGCCGCCGTGACCCGGGATAAGGTTGCCGGAATCCTTGACGCCCACGCCGCGCTTGATGCGCGACTCGATAAGGTCGCCGATAACGCCCAGAATGGACACGACCACGCCGCACAGCAGCGCATAGGGCAGGCTGAGCTTGTAGAAATGCGTCGCCCACAGGATGAGCCAAATCAAAACCGAGCCCAGGATGCCGCCGGCAAACCCCTCCCAGCTCTTTTTGGGAGAGATCTTAGGAACCATCTTGTGCTTGCCGATACGGCTACCCACGATGTAGGCAAACGAGTCGGAGACCCAAAGGGACGCGCAAACGCCCACCGAAAGCAGGGCGCCGGCAAAACCGGGTACGGCATCGCGCAGCAGCACGATAGCCGACAGCATAAAGCCAGTGTAGATGGGACCCATGAGCGTCACGGCCACATCAGAGATGCGGGTACGCGGCGACCAGACATACCAAATGCCCACAGCGAGCATCAGGGCAAAAAGCAGGGCATTCAGCAACATCGAATCGCCCAACGCCGACAGCGGAAAGAGTACGGCGGCAGCGATACCCATGCGCTCGTTAGCCATCTTGCCATCGAGCCTTGTCATACGGAAAAACTCATAGCAGCACAGACCGCTCATGACAGAAACAAAGATGGCCGTGGGCACGATACCCAAAACCAGGCACAGGATAAAGACAACGGCGTAGACGATACCGGCGGCGGCACGGGTAATAAAGCCCGCAAGCCACGAACCGGTGCCATTCTTCGCTGCAGGCGCTCCCGCAGCGACAGCCTTGCGCTCAGATGTCTTGGGAGCAGTTGCCTTGGGACGATCGGACACGATTAAGCCTCCTCGGTCTTGCTCAGACCACCAAACCTACGGTCACGGCCCTGATAGGCCAAAATGGCGTCGACAAGGCCCCAACGATCAAAGTCGGGCCAATAGGTATCGGTGACGTAGAATTCGGAATAAGCCACCTGCCACAGAAGATAGTTCGAAAGGCGCAGCTCACCAGAGGTGCGAATCACAAGCTCAGGATCGGGAAGGCCGGCGGTATAGAGGTGGGAAGCCACCATGTCGTCATCAATTGCGGCAGGATCGATCTTACCGGCGGCAGTGTCGAGTGCGATTTGACGGACAGCGCGGGTAATCTCGGCACGCGCGCCGTAGTTGACGGCAAGCGCCAGCGTCATACCGGTGTGATCGGCGCACTCGGCAAGACCGCGTTCAAAAACGTCGCGGGTCTTCTTGGGCAGCGCGGAAATGTCACCCAAAAAGACAACGCGCACGTTTTCGCGCTTCAGAAACGGCAGCTCGTCGATAAACGTCTTGGCAAACAGGTGCATCAAGACGTTGACCTCATGCTGCGGGCGGTTCCAGTTTTCGGTAGAAAACGCATAGGCCGAAAGCACGTCGACGCCCAGACGCACGCAGGCGGTAATAATCTCGCGAAGGGAGACGATACCCGCCTTGTGGCCCTCGGTGCGTGCAAGGCCGCGCGATGTGGCCCAACGACCGTTGCCGTCCATGATGCACGAGATATGGTGCGGAATGTTATTGAGGTCAAGGTCGGAAAAACCGACGCCCGCAGGGGCGTCGGCAAAGTACTCGACCAGTTTATGCTCGTCGTATTGCACCTTAGATCTCCATGACCTCGGCTTCTTTTTCCTTCAGAAGCTCCTCGACCTTGGCGACATACTCATCGGTGTGCTTCTGGACTTTGGCCTGCTCGCGACGGACATCGTCCTCGGTGAGCTCCTCATCGCGCTCGAGCTTGTTGTTGAAGTCGCGACGGATGTTACGGATAGACACCTTGGCCTGCTCGGCGTACTCGCGGCACTCCTTGACGAGCTCGCGACGGCGCTCCTCAGTGGGGGCCGGGAACGGCAGACGAACGACGGTGCCATCGGAGTTGGGGGTAATGCCCAGATCGGAAGCGCCGATGGCCTTGACGATAGCGTTGATGAGTGCCTTGTCCCACGGCTCGATGAGCAGCATGTGGGCCTCGGGGGTCTTGACGGCGGCAACCTGCGTGACCGGCGTGGGAACACCGTAATAATCGACGGTGATGTCGGACAGAATGTTGGCATTGGCGCGGCCGGTACGAACCTTGGAGAAGTTATGCTTGAGGGACTCGAGCGACTTGTCCATATGGGCGGTGATGTTCTCTGCCATGCTTAATCCTCCTGATAGACGAGCGTGCCGACGGGCTCACCCGAAAGCGCGCGCTTGACGGTGTCCTCGCCATCGATGTTGAGGACCAAAATCGGCATACGGTTATCCTGGCACAGAGCCGTAGCCGTGGAATCCATAACCTGCAGGCCGCGGACGAGCACCTCGTGATAGGTAATCTTGTCAAAACGAACGGCATCGGCGCACTTGACGGGATCCTTGTCGTAGATGCCGTCAACCTTGGTGGCTTTAATCAGAATCTCGGCGCCGATCTCGCACGCACGAAGAGCAGCGGCGGTGTCGGTCGTAAAGTACGGATTGCCCGAACCGGCGGCAAAAATAACGACGTTGCCCTTGGAAAGGTGGTTGATGGCGCGACGGCGAATATAGGGCTCGCAGATCTCGTTCATCTGGATAGCGCTCATCACGCGGCAGGGAACATCGTTATGCTCGAAGGCATCCTGCAGGGCGAGCGCGTTCATAACGGTTGCCAGCATGCCCATGTAGTCGGCCTGAGCACGCTCCATGCCACCGGCAGCGCCGGCCATGCCGCGGAAAATATTACCGCCGCCGACAACGACGCCGACCTCATGGCCAACGGCGAGCAGCTCCTTGACCTGTTTGGCAAGATGGTCGGTAACCTTGGGGTCGATGCCATACTGGCCGTCGCCCATCAGTGCTTCGCCAGAAAGCTTAAGAAGCACGCGTTTATATCGGATGTCGGACAAAGCGATCCTCCTTTAGATTGAACTCTCAACATTCTATCAAAGGCTCTAAGAAGAGCCATGAAAAAGCAGGCTGTGAGTAAAACCCACAGCCTGCTCATTACCAGCTACAAGAGCTTATTTACTCGCCACGGACCAGACGGTCAAAGGCAACGACGGTAATGGTGTCGCCGAGCTCCTTGGAGACCTGCTCAGCGTACTTCTTGATGGTGAGGGAGCTGTCCTTGATGAACTCCTGCTCGGTGAGCACGGACTGCTTGTAGAACTTCTCCAGACGGCCGACAGCCATCTTCTCCTGGATAGCCTCGGGCTTACCGGACTCGGCAGCCTGAGCCATGTAGATCTGCTTCTCGTGCTCGACGGTCTCGGCCGGAACCTGATCGCGGGTAGCGCAGATCGGGGCGACGGCGGCAACCTGAAGGGCAACGTCGTGAGCGAAGGTCTTGAAGGACTCAGCCTGAGCGGTCTCGGCCTTCTCGAAGGCGAACTCGACGAGGACGCCGATCTTACCACCCATGTGGATGTAAGAAGCGAGCGCGCCGTTCTCGGCCTTGCGGGCAGCGAAGCGGGAGATCTTCATGTTCTCGCCCATGATGTGAATCATCTCGGTGAGCTCGGAGGAAACGGTCTCCTCGCCCATCGGCTTCTCGAGCAGAGCATCGACGTCAGCA
Organism: uncultured Collinsella sp.; assembly: GCA_900548075.1. Lineage (GTDB taxonomy): Bacteria > Actinomycetota > Coriobacteriia > Coriobacteriales > Coriobacteriaceae > Collinsella. Next base: position 13,903 of record URJD01000014.1, on the reverse strand, counting down.
GGCTCGGTGGTAGCGACAACCTCAGCGACCTTGGAAGCAAAGCCGGTGAACTTGGCGTTGGAGCCAACGAAGTCGGTCTCGCAGGAGAGCTCGAGCAGAGCGCCGGTCTTGCCATCCTCGGAGACGAACGCGGCGACAGCGCCCTCGTTGGTCTCACGGCCAGCCTTCTTGGCAGCCTTGGCAAGGCCGTTCTTACGCAGAACGTCGACAGCGGCGTCCATGTCGCCGTCAGCCTCGACGAGAGCCTTCTTGCACTCCATCATCGGGGAGTCGGTCATCTCGCGGAGCTGCTTGACCATAGCGGCGGTAATCTGGGCCATTGTGGTTCCTTTCAAAGAGATGAAAAAGAATTAACTAAGACTGATTTACTCGGCCTTGGGCTCAGCGGCCATCTCGGCCTCGGAGACCTGCTCCTTGCCGGAGCCAGCGAGGCAGGCGTCAGCCATGAGCTCGCACATGAGGGTGACAGCGGAGATAGCGTCATCGTTGCAGGGGATGCCGTACTCGACCTCGTCGGGATCGGAGTTGGTGTCGATCAGAGCGACGACGGGGATGTTCAGGCGCTGAGCCTCCTTGATGGCGTTCTCCTCGCGCTTGGTGTCGATGACGAAGAGAGCCTGGGGCAGACCCTTCATGTCGCGGGCGCCACCGAGGTTGGTCTGGAGCTTGGTGAGCTCCTTGCCGAGAACAGCCTGCTCCTTCTTGGGCAGAACAGCCATGCGGCCGTCCTCGACCATGGCCTCGAGCTCCTCCATGCGGTTGATGCGGGAGCGGATGGTGACGAAGTTGGTCAGCATACCGCCGAGCCAACGCTGGTTGATGTAAGGCATGTTGGCGCGCTCAGCAGCGTTCTTGACGGCCTCCTGAGCCTGCTTCTTGGTGCCGACGAATAGCACATTGCCACCCTTGGCGACGTTCTTGACGAAGGTGTAGGCCTGGTCGGCGTCGAGGATGGTCTGCTTGAGGTCGAGGATGTAGATGCCGTTGCGCTCACCGAAGATGAACGGCTTCATCTTGGGGTTCCAGCGACGGGTCTGGTGACCGAAGTGGCAGCCGGCCTCGAGCAGGGTGCGGATATTAATCTTGGTAGCCATGTTAAACCTCCTGTGGTTTGCCTCCGCGCGGGGTCATCCTCCAAAACCAACCCGGACATGTGCTACCAAAGCCCGGGCACCACGGTATGAAGTAGCCGCGCGTGCGTGATAAAAACATGTTGCCGTGAAGCAACCCGATGAATGATAGCAGGAATGCCTCTTCCTGCCAACCCGCAATCAAAACCACACACCTGAGTGCGGCGCGGGACGTCCCAGCCACTATTCGCCGCGGGGATGGGCTTGAGCCACGGCACGTTTAAGCCGATCGGGTGTGAGATGCGTGTAGATCTGCGTCGTGGACAGGCTCGCATGACCTAGCAGCTCTTGAACCGAGCGCAGGTCCGCACCGCCCTCGAGCAAGTCGGTCGCAAAGGTATGGCGCATCGCATGCGGGGCGATGTCAGCCGGAATGCCGGCGAGCGTCGCCAGCGTATGGAACCGCCGCCGAAGCATCGCGGCGCTCATGCGATTGCCGCGCGCCGATATAAGCAGCGGATGCGGCCCGGTAGCGAGGTCGCGGCGCTTTGCCCGAGCGAGCAACTCCGGCCTCCCCTCTTCAATATAGAGACGCGTCACATCGAGCGCACGACGATACAGAGGGACGATACGTTCTTTGCTCCCCTTGCCCCACAGGCGCAACGTGCGTTCGGACCAAGCGATAGACTCCACATTGAGTGCTGCGAGCTCAGAGATACGAGCACCCGAGGCATAGAGCAGCTCGAGCATCGCCGCATCGCGCAGTCCCGCGGGCGTCGAGTTATCAGGCGTCTTGAGCAGCGCCTCGACCTGCTGGGTCGTAAGGACGCCCGGCAGGTCACGCGGCAGCTTGGGCGATGCGATCGCCGAGACCGCATCGCCCTCGACAATCCCCTCGGCAGCCATCCAGCGATAGAGAGATCGGATAGCCGACAGGTGCGCCGCAAGCGTTCGGGGAGCCACCTGCTCACGCGAAAGCTCGGCAAGATAGCGACGAATGGTGCGCACGTCGGCAGCGAAAGCATCGATATCCTCGCGCTCGCACCAAGCAGCAAAGCGCTCCAGCCTCGAGCCATAGGCTGTCACCGTGTTGGGAGAAAGTCCCTCAACACGTGCGATATAGGCGATAAACGAGTCGACGGTGTCGTACAGGTCAAAAGCTATGACCGGTCGCCTCCAAACAGATCGGGGCGAGTGGCCAGATAGGCATCAAGGGCCTCGAGGGCGCGATCCGCATAAGCCTGGTAGCGGTCGCGTTTGCTGCGGCGCTTACCATCCTCGAGTGGCGGCACCAGGCCAAAGTTGACATGCATAGGCTGATAGCCCACGGTGGCAGGATCGGTCGCATAGCCCACGAGCGCACCCAGGGCGCCCACGCGCGGCAACTCGACGCCCGCAGCACCGATAGCCTCGGCATAGGTGTTGAGCGCGGCGAGCAGGCCCGTCGCCACGGCCTCCATGTACCCCTCGGTGCCGGTGATCTGACCGGCCAGGCGCACACCGGTACCGGGCACGGCAAAGGTGCCATCGAGCACGTGCGGGGCGTCGACAAAGGTATTGCGGTGCATGACACCGTAGCGGAAGAACTCAGCGTTCTCCAGGCCCGGCACCATATGGAAGACGCGCTTCTGCTCGCCAAAGGTCAGATTGGTCTGGAAGCCCACCAGGTTATAGGCGGTCTTCTCCTTGTTCTCGGCACGCAGCTGAATCGCCGCCCAAGGGCGACGTCCGGTACGCGGGTCGGTGAGGCCGACGGGCTTCATGGCGCCAAAGCGAATAGCGTCCTTGCCGGTGCGCGCAACCTCCTCGGCAGGCTGGCAGGCCTGGAACAGATCGCCGCCCTCAAAGTCCTTGAGCACCACGCGGTCGGCCGTGGTGAGCGCCTCGATAAAGGCCTCGTACTCCTCTTTGTTGAGCGGGGCGTTGAGATAGTCGCCGCTCCCCTGCTCCTCGTAGCGCGACTGCGAGAATAGCACGTCCATATCGAGCGTGGAGGCATCGACGATCGGAGCCGCGGCATCGAAGAACGCAAGGGCGTCGCCGCCGACGAGCTTCATGACCTCTTCGCTCAGCGCCGGCGAGCACAAGGGGCCCGCGGCAATGACCACGTGACCCTCGGGAATCTGCGTGACCTCGCCGTGAATGATCTCGATATTGGGACGGGCGGCAACCTCGGCCTCGACAAGCTCGGAAAACTTGACGCGGTCGACCGCCAAGGCGCCACCGGCGGGAACAGCCGCGCGATGGGCGCAATCGAGCAGGACTGAACCCATGCGCTCAAGCTCGGCCTTCAGCAAACCAGCCGCGGAATCCGGACGGGTCGACTTAAACGAATTGGAGCAGACGAGCTCTGCCAGGTGATCGGTATGGTGGGCCGGGGAGCTCACCTGGGGGCGCATCTCGCACAGCTTTACGGCAAACCCGCGATCTGCCAGCTGGATCGCGCATTCCGAACCCGCCAGACCGCCACCGATAACCGTCACCTGATCGAACTGCATCTGCAAACACCTTTCTAATTGACACGTTTTCCATTGTGACCGAAGGGTGTCTGGGCGTGAAGGGCAAACTTGGAGGGCGCATACCTTCCATCCATCATGCGCTCGATAAGGCCCTCGAGTTCAAGCGAACCCAGGAGTTTGAGTACACCGACGGCATCGAGCGAGACGAGCGCCGCGATGTCGTCGACCTTGAGCGGAGAGGCGATGAGCGCATGCATCACGGTCTGCTGCGTTGGATCCAGGTCGGCAATGCCGGGAGCATCGGGGCGCGAGTAGCGCAGGGTTCCGTAGATGCGTGAGATAGCCATCTCGATAGATTCCTCGTCGACGATGCAGCAGGCACCGTTCGCAATGAGGTAATTCGTGCCACGCGACTCGGGCGATAGGATCGACCCCGGCACGGCAAGAAGTTCGCGCCCCAAATCCATCGCAGCCTCGGCTGTAGAAAACGTCCCGGAAGGCATACCCGCCTCGGATACAAAGAGGGCTTGCGACAGGGCCGCGATCACGCGATTGCGGCGCGGAAAGGCAAACTTGCGCGGACCCATGCCCCACGGAGAGATCGAAACGACCGCGCCACCCGTATCGAGCGTGCGCGTAATAAGCCCGGCGCTCGAACGCGGATAGACCACGTCGGCACCCGTCCCCAGCACCACGACGTGTTTGCCGCCGGCGTTGACCGCAGCCCAACCCGAGGCCTGGTCACAACCGACCGCGCCGCCCGAAACTACCGTCACTCCCGCCTCGACCGCCACCTTTGCCGCAAGCTCTGCCACGGCAAGACCATACGGCGAGGCCTTGCGCGCGCCGATGATGGAGAGCGCGGGCGACGAAAGCACCTCGGGGTTGCCGCGCACATAGAGCGTCTGGGGTACATCAGAAAGCTCCAAAACGGTCTCGGGATACAATGCATCACCTGGATGCAGCTCAAAGGTCCCCTCGGCCATCATTGGTCCCTCCTTCCCTGGTACATCGCCGCCTCGAGCACGTGGTCCTGCGTCACTTGCTCGCTCTCGGCGACGTCAGCGATTGTACGCGCGATACGCACCAGGCGTACGATGCCGCGGCCCGTGAGATGCGTGCGCTTCGACAGGCCGAGCACACACTTCTCCGCCGCATCATCGAGCTCAAAGGTCGAAACGACGCCGTCAATGGACCGAGTCTCGTCATCCTCGGCCTCGGCATCCGCATCGTCCATGCGGGATTCGCGCCAAGCGCGAAAGGCGCGACCGCGCACAACGTAGTCACGTAACTCGGCCGACGACATGCCCTCCGCACCCTCGATAATCACTTGAGGGTCGGGACGGGTCACATCGATCATCATGTCGATACGGTCGGCCAAAGGACCGCGCAGTTTAGACCGATAGCGCTCGACCATCGCCGCCGAGCAGCGACACGGCACCTCGCGATCGCCCAAAAAGCCGCAGGGGCAGGGATTGCTCGCAGCCAGCAGCTGAAAGCGCGACGGGAAGGTAAAAGCCCCGTCGACGCGTACGATCCTCACGTAGCCGCGCTCGATGGGCTGACGCAGCGTCTGCAGCACGCCAGTGGGAAACTCGGCAAGCTCGTCCAAAAAGAGCACGCCGCCATGAGCAAGGCTGATCTCACCCGGGTGCACCGGGCGCCCGCCGCCGATAAGGCCTGCGGTCGAAATACTGTGGTGGGGACTGCGGAAGGGGCGGTGCCCCGCCAACAAGCCATCAATGTTCTCACCCAAAACCGAATGGATGCACAGTGCCTCCTGCTGATCCTCAACGGAAAGCTCGGGCAGGATGCCGGTCATACGGCGTGCGAGCATCGTCTTGCCCGATCCCGGAGACCCGATCATGAGCAAGCCGAGTTCTCCTGCCGCCGCAAGCGCCATGCCGCGTTTAGCGACTTCCTGCCCCAGCACGTCTGCATAGTCGAGCTCGGGCTCAAAGGTCGCCTCGACACCCTCGGAATCCAAGTAGTGCCGTGCGGCATCGCCCATGCCGTGAGCAAGCTGAGACAGATGGTCGATAAAGCCGCAATCTACGCCCGCGAGTGGCACATGCTGGTCGGACCTGCCGGCGATAAAAGACAGCCCCATGTCGCGAGCCAATAGCTGAAACGCCACCTCGCCCTTGACGGGAAGCACCGTACCGTCCAGACCAAGCTCACCTGCGATAAGGCAGCGATCGAGGTTGTCACGGGGAATCTGCTCATCGACCGCTAGAACCGCGATGGCGATGGGCAGGTCAAAGCCGCTACCGGTCTTGCGGATATCGCCGGGTGCCAGGTTAACGGTAATGCCCGAGCGCGGGATCTCGAACCCGGCGGAGCGCATCGCGCAGCGAATACGACCGCGTGACTCCATCACCTCCATACTCGGAATGCCGAGCATCTGGATGCCCGGAACGCCACCGGCAAGCGAGACCTCGACCGTGACGTGAATCGCCTCGACGCCGCGGATGCAGGCCGCGTGAACGGCAAACGTCTCGAACGCCATCACGACACCTGCCAATCGAACGCGTTGTACTGATGCTCGATCTCGGCGATATGCCCGCCGCGGATGGTGACACCCACAGCATCGAAGCGAATCGCCTTGAGCGGATAATGCTCCATGAGATAGCAACTTGCGATGCGGCGGTAGCGGCGTTGCTTTTGGGCGTCCACGGCCTCCTCGGGAAAGACCCGCGTGGTGCAATCCAGCGAAACGCGTCTGGTCTTGACCTCGGCCATCACCACGACATCGTCGAGCTCATCGAGCAGCACCAGATCGGCCTCGCCCTCGGTGCAACGATAGCCCTGCTCCAGCAAGGTGTAGCCGCGCTCGTTAAAGTAGTCGATGGTGATCAGCTCGCCCAGCATGCCTAGCTCGCGGGGACTGAGTCCCTTGATAAACTCGGGCGTCATCGCCCCGGAGTCGAGCTCGCCGTTTTCCCAACGCTCCTTGAGCTGCTGCGTCTTGCTCTTTTTGCTTGCGGCACTCATGGGGTCTCCTTTCCCGCACACTGCATTGCCCCGATGATGAGGGCACCTTTCATGCGGGTAAGTACCGGAAGCAAACCAAAAGCTGACCAAATGCCGTCAAAAAACGGGCCGTACGCAACAATGGTGTTGCATACGGCCCGCTACCAGCAGGTTTATAAAACCCCAGAGGTCCATGTCTCCACAATTGGCCTAGAAAAGGCGCTCAGTCTGCAGAAAGTTTCCGCAAAAGCTCACGCGGTGCAGCGGACAAAGTCCATGTTTGCGAATGGCCTCGATGTGCTCGGGGCTCGCATAGCCCTTCGACTCGGCCAGATGGTACTCGGGATACTCGGCGTCGTACTCGACCATCATCTCGTCACGCGTGACCTTGGCCATGATGGACGCCGCGGCGATGCAGGCGATCTTGGCATCGCCCTTCACCACATCGCGCTCGTTAGGAACGGCGCCCAAGGGGTTGCCATCCATAAGCACGCAATCGGGCTCGAGCCCCGTATCGGCCACGGCGCCCGCAACGGCGGTACGGATAGCACGGGCCATGCCCATCTCATCGATATCCTTAGGCGCGATATGGCAAAAACCGATCGCCGTCGCCACCTCGGCAATCTTCACTGAGAGCAACTCGCGGCGCGCCGGCGTGAGCTTTTTGGAATCGTTGATGCCCCAGACGCGCGGCTCCATAGGAAGGCAGACAGCGCATACCGTCAAAGGACCGGCCACCGATCCGCGACCCACCTCGTCGACACCAACGACCACTCCATCGCCGCCAAGCTCATGCATAAGCTCGTACATGTCATTGACGCGCTCGCGCTCGGCAAGCTCTTTGGCATGGCGTTTGAGGGCGCGTTCGCAAGCCTTGATCACCTGCTGGCGCGGGTCCTCGCGATAATGCTCCACGAGGGCGGGAATCTCCTCAAACGTGGCGCTCGCCAACTCACCGGCAACCTGCGATGCCGAAACCGAGCTCGTCATGTTGGCCATACCAGGCCCTCCTTGCATGCAAATCAGATAAAAAGAAGGGCCACCCGAAGGTGACCCTTGTGTCCAAACGAGTGGACAGACGCTGCGATCTTCTTAGCGCTTCTCGGGGATGCGAGCAGCCTTGCCCACCTTGTCGCGGAGGTAGTACAGCTTGGCGCGACGGACGCGACCATGACGAACGACCTCGAGCTTGGCGATCTTGGGGCTGTGAAGCGGGAAGGTACGCTCAACACCGACACCGAAGGACATCTTGCGGACGGTGAAGGTCTCGCGGCTGCTCTCGCCGTGACGGCGGATGACATCGCCCTGGAAAACCTGGATACGCTCGCGGTTGCCTTCGACGATGCGGTAGTGGACCTTCACGTTGTCGCCCACTTTGAAATCAGGGATGTCCTGCTTGATTTGCTGCTGCTCGATAGCGCGAATGATGTCCATCTTCGTTTCCTTCTATGCTCTCTTTTGAAACCGTTTTTGTACATATCGGTGTAAAGACACAGTTGGACATTATACTGCGCACGTTAACCAAGCGCAATAGCATTGCACTTGAAATCCGACGAGTTTCCGAGAGAGGTCCTGGACTGCTCTTCTTGACGAAGCGTCGTATACATCCCGGTCTTTACGTTGATACTTTTCACTCTCGCTAAATGAGCGTGAGCAAGGCGTATGATACCACACCTGCCACCGCGCAGCCAAGAAGTGATTTCGTCCTCCACGCCACCATCACGACTACGGCGCTCGCAACCAGGGGCATGGCCGCGGGCCATATACCGGCAGCGAACATTCCAGGCGAGAGCAGGTCGTTCGCGACGAGCGCGGCAAAGGCCGCCGAGGGAATGAAGCCGAGCGCGCGCTCAACGGCGTCGGGCAGCGAGCGCCCCTTCAGAAGAAAGAGCGGCAGCACGCGGCAGGCGAGCATCGTCACCATGCACGACCCCAAGACGATGAAGTACTCCCCCCACGTCATTCGCGCTCACCTCCCTTCTTGCTAGCGCCTTCCCCGCCGACGCACGCCTCCTCGATGCGGGCCTCGTACGCCGCACTCTCGCGCGAGCGCGCAAGACGCACCTGGGACACGCACAAGGCGGCGACAACGCCCGCTATCGCGCCGAGAAGGATCGCGGGGCCGGTGAGCCCCACCAGCTTGAACACGTAGACGCCGAGCATCGCGACCGCGGCGGCAACCACGTTTTCCACATTCGCTTTCTGCGTGCACAGAAGGCAGATGAAGATCGAGGTCATGGCGAAGGAGGCGATCGCGAGCGGGATGCCGATGGCGTTGCCCACCAGCACGCCAACCGTGCACGAAAGCGTCCAGGAGGTGCACGAAAACAGGTTCACGAACAGGGCCCGACGCACCGACCAGCCCCCCTCCTCGAATTTGAGGGTGTTCACGCCGTAGCTCTCGTCGGTCACCGTGGCGGCGAAGAGGAACGCAAGGCGCTTGCGCACGCCGATGCAGTGGGGGGCGAACGCGGCCGAGTAGAGCATCTGGCGCGTGTTCACGAACGACACGCTCGCGATAATGGACGCGATAGGCGCGCCGGCGAGCCACATATTGGGAATCATGAACTGGCCCGCGCCCGAGTAGAACAGCACGGACATGGCGAACACCTGCAGCGCATTGAGCCCAATGGAGTCGCACAGGATGCCGCACGGCACGCCGATGGCGACGTAGCCGAGCACGATGGGGAGCGCCGCGGTGAAGCTGGCTTGCAAATCGGTTTTTAGGTTGGTCATAGCTCTTTACACGTGAAGGGAATGGGGTTCGAACAGGTTCTGGAAGCGGGATTTCGCATAGCGGTCGGTCATGCCGGCGATGTAGTCGGTCGCAGCGCGCACGTCGTCGCCTTCCGAGATGGCGCGGTACTCGACGGGAATCTCGCCTGGGTTCTCGATGTAATAGGAGAAGAGCACATCGATGAGGCGCATCGCCTTCACCACTTCCTCCATAACGACATCGCAGGTGTAGACGTTGTCGAAGAGAAACTCGCGCAGCTCGGCCATGGCGTCCCACACGCGCGGCGACAGGCGGATATCGTCCTCGGCCGCCGATGTGCGGACCGCATCGACCACGAGCGTCTCGATGCGCGAGGAGTGGTCGCACCCGAGCACCTCGTGCGTCGAGGGGGGAAGGTCTCCTTCGCGGAGGATGCCCGCGCGGATGGCGTCATCGATGTCGTGGTTCACATACGCGATGCGATCGGCCACGGCGACGATGCGCCCCTCGAGGGTTTCGGCGCGAACGGGCCCCGTATGGCAGAGTATTCCGTCGCGCACCTCGGGCATGAGGTTCAGACCTCGCCCACCGTTCTCGATCGTCTCGACCACGCGAAGGCTTTGCTCGTTGTGGCGGTACAGGGCGGCGGCCTCGGGACTTTCGGGGTCCACGCCGCGAACGCGAGCGATTGCACGGCACAGCGCGTCCTCGCCCGTGTGGCCGAAAGGCGTGTGCCCCAGGTCATGGCCGAGCGAGATGGCCTCGGCAAGATCCTCGTTGAGGCCGAGCGCCCGCGCGATGGTACGCGCTATCTGAGAAACCTCCAGAGTATGCGTGAGGCGCGTGCGGAAATGGTCGCCCTCCGCCGCAAGGAAGACCTGCGTTTTATGCGAAAGCCTCCGAAACGATTTCGTATGGAGGATCTTGTCGCGGTCGCGCTGGAAGTCGTTTCGCAGGAAATCGGGATCGCTCGAGCGGTCACGGCCATCGGACTCGTCGGAGAACGCCGCGTCCGGTGAAAGGAGCTCATGCTCGCGGAACTGCTGATCCCCCCTAGTGACGATGCGCATCGTTGCTCCTGACCTCGATTTCCCAATTACCCGAAGTGTAGCAGAAGTCGGCGCTATCCGACGCGCGCGGCAACCTCGCGTGCAGCATCTTGGGGCGGAAACACGCCGAACTCGGTGATGATGCCGGAAATGAGCTCGGCGGGCGTCACGTCGAAGGCGGGGTTGTACACATCGACCCCGTCAATCGGCTGCGGCAGGACCTCGCTTGGATCGCGCTCCTCGATGGGGATAGCCGAACCGTCGGGCAGGGAGACGTCAAACGTGCTCGCAGGCGCGGCAACGTAGAAGGGAATGCTGTGGTGGTGCGCGAGAACAGCTACCCCATAGGTACCTATCTTGTTGGCGACGTCTCCGTTCGCGGTGATTCGATCAGCTCCGACGACGACGAAATCGATCATTCCCTTACCCATAAGGCTTGCCGCCATGTTGTCGCAAATTACCGTCACAGGCACGCCCGCACGGGAAAGCTCCCAGCTCGTGAGTCGCGCACCCTGGCCCACCGGACGCGTCTCGTCGGCGAAGACGCGCTCGACCTTGCCCTGCTCGGCGGCGGCATACACCACGCCGAGCGCTGTGCCGAAAAACACGGTGGCAAGGCTTCCCGCGTTGCAGTGCGTAAGGATGCGAGCGTGCTCGGGGATGAGAGCTGCCCCCGCGGCGCCGATTGCTCGGTTCACCTTCTCATCCTCTCGTTCGATGCGAAGCACCTCGTCGAAAAGGGAGTCGGCCACCGCGCCAGGTGCTGCCCCCTCCGCAACGAGGCGCTTCGCAAGAGACTCCATGCGCGCAGTGGCCCACGTAAGGTTCACCGCCGTCGGGCGCGCCGCAGAAATCTCAGCGGCAACGGGCCGAAGCTCCGCCAGGAAGCTCTCCCCCGCCTCGGAGCATCCGTGCGACACGGCACCACGAGCGCCCTCGTTCACCGCCCAAAGTGCCACGGCAGCAGCCCCCGCAGCACCGATGGCAGGGGCGCCGCGCACCGCGAGCGTCTTTATGGCATCTACGACACAACGCCAACTGCCCGTCGAGCAAAAACGTTCCTCACCAGGTAAAAGGCGCTCGTCAAGATAGGTGAGCTCCGCTCGCCCGTCCGTATCGCGCCCAAGGCGCACGCTGCGAGGAAGGCGGGTGAGGTCGATGGAAGGTTGCACGAGAAGCCCCCGTCTCCTTAGAACTCGGCATTGCCGACGGTGCGCGGATGCGGGATGACATCACGGATGTTCTGGACGCCGGTAAGGTACATGACGAGGCGCTCGAAGCCCAGGCCGAAGCCCGCATGGCGGCAGGAACCGTAACGGCGCAGGTCACAGTAGTACTTGTACTGCGCCGGATCCATCCCGAGCTCGGCGATGCGGCGCTCGAGCACATCGAGGCGCTCCTCGCGCTGACTACCGCCGATAATCTCACCGATGCCCGGCACGAGACAGTCAGCCGCAGCAACGGTCTTGCCGTCGTCGTTCAGCCTCATATAGAACGCCTTGATCTCGACAGGATAATCCGTCACGAAGGTCGGGCGCTTGAAGTGCTCTTCGGTGAGGAAGCGCTCATGCTCGGTTTGCAAATCGATTCCCCAGCTCACGGGGTATTCGAATGCGTGACCCTTCGCAACCGCATCCTCGAGGATGGATACAGCCTCAGTGTAGGTCACCCGCGCGAAATCGCTCGTCGCCACGTGCGTCAGACGCTCGATAAGTCCCTTGTCGACGAACTTGTTCAGCATCGCGAGCTCATCGGGACAGCGATCCATCACCTCGTTGATGACGTGCTTCAGCATGTCCTCCGCAAGGTTCATATCGTCTTCAAGGTCGGCGAAGGCGATCTCGGGCTCGACCATCCAGAACTCGGCCGCATGGCGCTTCGTGTTGGAGTTCTCCGCGCGAAACGTCGGCCCGAAGGTGTACACGTCGCCAAAGGCCATGGCGAAGTTCTCGGCATTGAGCTGGCCGGACACGGTAAGACTTGCCGGCTTGCCGAAGAAGTCGCGGCTCCAGTCAACCTCCCCCGCGTGAAGTTCCCCGCCCGACTCGGCAGCAGCTTTCTCGCTCACGCGCGGCACGTCTTCCATATCGAGCGCGGTCACGCGGAACATCTCGCCTGCCCCCTCGCAGTCGGACGCCGTGATGATCGGGGTGTTCACATAGACGAATCCGCGGTCCTGGAAAAAGCTGTGGATAGTTGCAGCCGCGACGCTGCGGATGCGGAAAACGGCGCGAAACAAGTTCGTGCGCGGACGGAGATGCTGCTGGGTGCGCAGAAACTCGACCGTGGCGCGCTTCTTCTGCAGCGGGTAGTCCGGCGCGGAGATGCCTTCGACGGAAATGCTCTCAGCGGTAAGCTCGAATGGCTGCTGCGCCTCGGGTGTGAGCTTCAGCGTGCCCTTGCAGATAAGGGCGGCGCTCACATTCTGAGCTGCGATCTCGTCGTAGTTTTCCAGCGTTTCGCGGCTCATCACCACCTGGAGGTCGCGAAAGCAGCTTCCGTCGTTCAAGGTGACGAAGCCGAAGTTCTTCATATCGCGCACCGAGCGGACCCAACCCGCCACGGTGATTTCCTTGTCCCCGAACGCGTCGACGTCGGCGAACAGCTGGGCGATTTTCGTGCGTTGCATCATTCCCCTTCCCATGATATGCGCAAAAGGGGCCGAGCGCGAAACGCCCGACCCCTGCAATGATGAACCCGTAGTCGTGCTACTCTTCTTCGAGCGCAGCCTGGGCCGCAGCGAGGCGGGCGACAGGCACGCGGTACGGCGAGCAGCTGACGTAATCGAGACCGATCTTGTTGAACGTGTGGATGGAATCCGGGTCGCCACCGTGTTCGCCGCAAACGCCGCAGACCAGGTCGGGATTGCCCTCATGGCCGAGCTTGACGCCCATCTCCACGAGCTTCGCCACGCCCGGGTCGATCGTGGCGAACGGGTTGTACGGAAGCAGGTGCTCCTGCAGGTACTGCGGCACGAACTCGGCCTCGACGTCATCGCGGCTGAAGCCGAACGTCGTCTGGGTGAGGTCGTTGGTGCCGAAGCTGAAGAAGTCGGCCTTGGTGGCGATTTCATCAGCGGTCACAGCAGCACGAGGCAGCTCAATCATAGTGCCAATGGGAAGCTCGAGCTCAACGCCCTGTTCCTCGGCAACTTCGGCAATAACGCGCTCGGCGACGCCGCGCATCTTGTCGAGCTCTTTCACCGTGGAAACCAGCGGAATCATGATCTCGGGCTTGGGATCGAGACCTTCCTTCTTGAGCTTGGCAGCTGCGGTCGCGATAGCGCGCACCTGCATCTCGGGAAGAATGGGATATACGATACCCAAACGGCAGCCGCGCAGGCCCAGCATCGGGTTCTGCTCAGCCATGGAATCGATCTTGTCCATGAGCTCGCGCTTGGCCGCGATTTCCTTCGCGTCGGCGCCAGTGGCCTCCATGCGGGCAATTTCCACGTCAAGGGCACGCGGGCTCTCGAGGAACTCATGCAGAGGCGGGTCGAGCAGACGAACGATAACCGGCAGGCCGTCCATAGCCTTGAACATGCCGTAGAAGTCGCCCGTTTGGGCCTCGAACAGCTGCTCGACAGCTTCCTTGCGAACCTCTTCATCCTCGTTCAGGATGAAGGTCTGAATGATC
>URJD01000013.1 GCA_900548075.1 uncultured Collinsella sp. | reverse complement strand
TCCTCGCGCTGCATGCCCGAAAGCGAGCGCTCGGGACACGAGATAAAGTGCACGGTTTTGTGCCCCCGCCCCAGCAAGTACTCGACCACCTGGCGCGAACAATCGAACTGGTCGTTATCGACCGTTGAACAGAGCGGGTGCTCCAACATCGTAACGAGCACCGTCTGCATGCCGGGCAGCGGCTCGAAGGTTCCAAAGTCCGCCGGCATGCGGTTCATAATCACAACCATGCCATCCACCGGCAGTGCGCTCATGCGCGACGATGCGCTCTCGAGGGTATACGGATGCCCGTCTACTTTAGTGAGGGTGATGGCATAGCCATGTTTGTCGGCCGCGGCGGCAAAGCCCTCCATACGGTCGAGATTGCCGGTGCCGGTAATGTTGAACATGGCGACGCCGACGGTCTTAAACTTGCCACGGCGCAGCGATCGACCGGCAAAATTGGGGCGATACCCCAGCTCGCGCATAGCGGCACGCACGCGTTCCTTGGTCTCGGGGCGCACGCTGGGCGAATCGTGCACGGTGCGCGAGACCGTCTGCTCCGACACGCCCGCGAGGCGCGCCACGTCTTTGACGGATACCGATTTTTTAACAGCGTCCATAGGAGATCTTTCTATGTCAACGATGCCATCGATGGCATCCTGCGCAGTCATGTTAAACGCCTTCAAGTATATCCAACGCCTCCCACTCAATACGCTTACCACCCAAAACCTACCGTTCACCGACAATCTTGCTTCCACGAACGGCTTTGATCGCACAAATGTTAACGTTGCCATTGTGCAAACACAGAGCCACCGGGCGGCTCAAACGTTTACGCGCAAGGAATCGACGGTCCACAGGCACAGGGGCCACCGGTTCGCGTCTTTTTTTGTGTCGCAAAATGGCAACGTCAACATTTTGGCAACCCAACGTCAAAAGTTACCATCGTTGCTAACCCACGACTCTTAGGAGCTTTGCATGGAGCAACTCATCGCCACCATCGAAAAAGGCCAGCCCTTTTTCAACGCGATCGCCCGCAACAAGTACCTCAAGGCGATCCGCGACGGTTTTATCTCCGTCATCCCCATCATCATCTTCTCGTCCATCTTCTGCCTGGTAGCCTCGGTCCCCAACATCTGGGGTTTCTACTGGCCCGATGACATCAACAACGCCCTGTGGAAGTGCTACAACTACTCCATGGGCATCCTGGCCATCGCCTGTGCCGCCACCACGGCCAAGCACTTCGCCGACGCTCAGAACCGCGACCTGCCCAAGAACAACCAGATCAACTTTATCTCGTGCATGTGCGCGGCCATCATCGGCTTCTTGCTCCTTTCGAGCGACACCATCGCCACGGACGCTGCCAGCGGCTTCAACACCACCTACCTTGGCTCCAAGGGCCTGCTGACCGCCTTCATCGCTGCGTTTGTGACCGGCATCATCTATAAGTTCTTCATTAAGCGCAACATCACCGTCAAGATGCCTGAGCAGGTTCCGCCCAACATTTCGCAGACCTTTAAGGACATCATCCCCTTCTCCGTCTGCATCACCGTCTTTTGGGTCTTTGACATCGTCTTTCGCGCTGCCTTTGGCTTCTGCTTTGCCCAGGGCGTCATCCAGGTGTTCCAGCCCCTGTTCACCGCCGCCGACGGCTATATCGGCCTCGCTGTGATCTACGGCGCCATGAGCCTCTTCTGGTTCGTCGGCGTCCACGGCCCCTCGATTGTCGAGCCCGCCATCGCCGCCGCCCTCGTTGCCAACATGACCGACAACCTGGCTGCATTCCAGGCCGGCGAGCACGCCTCCGCCGTCCTGACGCAGGGCGCCCAGTACTTCGTCGTCTGCATGGGCGGCACCGGCGCCACGCTCGTCCTGGTCTTTATGTTCTGCTTCCTGGCCAAGTCCCAGGAGATGCGCGCCGTCGGTAAGGCCGCCATCGTCCCCGTGTGCTTCGCCGTCAACGAGCCGCTGCTGTTCGCCGCGCCCATCGTGCTCAACCCCGTCTTCTTTGTCCCGTTTGTCTTTGCCCCGATCGCCAACATCTGGATTCTCAAGATCTTCATCGACTTCTTGGGCATGAACGGCTTTATGTACACCCTGCCTTGGACCGTCCCCGGCCCCATCGGCACCATCATGGGTCTGGGCTTCCAGCCGCTCGCCTTTGTGATGCTCGCCATCATCCTGGTCGTCGACTTTGCCCTGTACTACCCCTTCTTCCGTGCCTATGACGCCCAGAAGTGCGCAGAGGAGGCCGAGATCTCCGATGAGGAGCTCGCCGCCAAGAACGCCGAGAAGGCCGCTAAGCTCAACGACGCCTTCCAGGGCAAGGCTGACGCCAAGAGCGTTGCCGCCGGCGCCGCTGCCGAGGCTGTGAAGACCGACGCCGCTCACGCCGCTGCCACCACCGAGGCTACGGCCACCAGCGACCTTAACGGCAAGCGCGTGCTCGTGCTCTGCCAGGGCGGTGGCACTTCGGGCCTGCTCGCCAACGCACTGGCCAAGGCTGCCAAGGAGCGCGGCATCAATCTGGAGACCGCTGCCGAGGCCTATGGCAACCACGTCGACATGCTCCCCGACTTCGACCTGGTCGTCCTGGCCCCGCAGGCCGCAAGCTACCTGGCCGACCTGCAGAAAGACTGCGAACGCGTGGGCAACAAGTGCGTCGCCTGCCGTGGCAAGCAGTACATCGAGCTCTCCCAGAACGGCGATAAGTCTCTCGCCTTCGTCTCCGAGCAGCTTTCGAAGTAAGTAACGCTCAGGGCCAGCCGACCATCCAAGACCGGCTGGCCCTTCGATTTAGACGATTGGATCATCATGTCCGTTAACCCTGCTAGCGTCACTAACCCGCCTGCGCAGTTTCCCGAGGACTTTGTCTTTGGCGGCGCCACTGCTGCCTACCAGGTAGAGGGCGAGACTCGCACTCACGGTAAGGGCAAAGTCGCCTGGGACGACTTCCTGGAGGCCCAGGGGCGCTTCTCCCCCGATCCCGCTTCGGACTTCTACAACCAGTACCCCGTCGATCTGGAGCTGTGCGAGGAGTTTGGCATCAACGGCGTTCGCCTCTCCATTGCCTGGAGCCGCATCTTCCCCAACGGCACCGGCGAGATCAACCCCGAGGGCGTGCAGTTCTACCACGACCTCTTTGCCGAGTGCCACAAGCACCACGTTGAGCCCTTTGTCACGCTGCATCACTTCGACACGCCGCTGCCCCTCTTTGAAAAGGGCGACTTCCTCAACCGTGAGACCATCGACGCCTTTGTGGACTTTGCCACCTTTTGCTTTAAGGAGTACGCCGACCAGGTGACCTATTGGTTCACCTTTAACGAGATCTGGGCCGACGCCTCCAATACCTACATCGAGGGCACCTTCCCCGGTGGCGTCAAGGCGCATCTGGCCGAGGCCTTCCAGTGCGAGCACAACATGATGCTCGCCCACGCCAAGGCAGTGCTGGCCTTCCACAACGGCGGTTTTAAGGGCAAGATCGGCGTTATTCAGTCGCTGGAGTTTAAGTATCCGCTCAACGAGAACGACCCCGCCGACATAAAGGCCGCCAACAACGAGCACGTGCTGCAAAACCAGTTCCTGCTCGACGCCACCTTCCGCGGCGACTATGCCCCCGACACCCTCGAGTGCGCCAACCGCCTAGCTGCGGTCTCCGGCGGCACGATCGAGATCCGCAAGGAGGATCTCGAGATCATGCGCGAGGCAGCGCTCTACAACGACTACCTGGGCGTCAACAACTACCAGTGCCGTTTCCTCAAGGCCTACGACGGCGAAAACGACCTGCACCACAACGGCACGGGCGAGAAGGGCACCGGCCGCTGGCGCGTTAAGGGCATTGGCGAGCATGTGAACAAGCCCGGCATCCCCACCACAGACTGGGACTGGATCATCTATCCCGAGGGTCTGTTCGATCTGCTCGTCTACATTAAGCAGCGCTACCCCAACTACAAGCAGATCTTCATTACCGAGAACGGCATGGGCTACAAGGACCCCTACAAAGATGGTTTTGTGGACGACCAGCCGCGCATCGACTACATCGAGCAGCACCTGCGCTGGCTACTCAAAGCCATGGAGGTGGGCGTCAACGTGGGCGGCTACTTCCTGTGGAGCCTGCAGGATCAGTTCTCCTGGACCAATGGCTACAACAAGCGTTACGGCTTCTTCTACGTTGACTTTGAAACCCAGAAGCGCACGCCCAAGGCAAGCGCCTACTGGTACAAGCACGTGGCCGAGACCCGTCGTCTGGACTAGCGGCTCGCGGGGCTGCCCCGCTCACATAACCTGCTCCCCATTTCTCAGCCGGGGGCGGCACGTCACACGACGCGCCGCCCCCGGCTTTTTTGGTTTTGGGTGGGCTGATTTATGCCCGCAAGTCTCGCACGCTCGAGCGCTCGACCAACACGCCCGAGACGAGCGTGCGGCTTCTTGAGCTCGGAGCCTCAAGACCTGCGACGACCTCGTTAAGCGCACGGATGCCCAGCTCGCGGTGGCGAAACTTCACCGACGTCAGAATCGAGTTGGGAATCGTCTTGTAGAGCTCGTCGTCGAAGCCGATCACGGACACGTCGTCGGGCACACTGAGCCCTTTGTCACGTAGAGCCATCATCACGCCGTTTGCCATGCTGTCGTTAGCGGCGAGGACCGCCGTGCAATCGGGTTTATCGGCAAGCACAAGGCCCGCGGCATAGCCACTATCCGCATTCCAATCGCCTTGCAGGGGCTCGGGCGGCTCGATACCACGCGCCTCGAGTGCCGCACGCCAACCTTTCATACGGCACTGGCTCGACAGCGACTCTTTCTTACCCGAAACGAAATACACGTTCTTGTGCCCGTGATCCAAGAAGTACTCGCACGCCATGCGCGCGCCGCCCTCTTGGTCGTCACTGACGGTGGAGCAGGTAGGATGCTCCATCGACGTAATAATCACCGTCTTGAGGTCTTTCGGCGCCTCAAAGGTATCAAAGTCATCAACCATCTGACGCAGGTTGAAGATCATGCCATCAACGGGCAGCTGCGACATCCTGCGCGCCGCATCGGCAAGGGTCATCTTCTCCCCTGCGCGCTTCTTAATCATCGTGAGCGCAAAGCCGCGCTCTTCGGCGGCATCGGCGATACCGTCAATCATGTCCACGGCACCGCCTGACAAGTGAAATAGCACGACGCCGATGCACCCGTAACGGCCCAACTTGAGCGAACGCGCGGCAAAGTTGGTTCGAAATCCGAGCGCCTCCATTGCCGAATGGACCTTATCGCGTGTCGACTCTCGCACGCTATTGGGCTCGTTAATCACACGCGAAACCGTCTTGAGAGAAACACCCGCGGCAATCGCCACATCGTTCATCGAGACGTTTTTCTTGTCCATCGTTGTCACTGCTTCTCCACTCGGTTCTCTATCGCTTGTTTTTTGTGTTCTAGCATACACTACCTGCCTGACTGATAAATCAACCGTTTACCGAACAATATCGACCACTCACCCGTATATCCTTGTTGCTCTTCCAAAAATGTCTTACGTTGTCATTAACGAAATGACAACGTTGTCATTTCGCAATGCCTTCCTTAAGCAGGAAGGCTTCCGGGCAGTCCTGACCATCCATCGACGAGCAGTTCCATCCACATGCATCACGCATCAAGTAGCAAAGGAGCTTTATGGACGCCATCGTAAAGATGCTCGAAAAGCATCAACCGTTCTTTGAGAAGATCTCGAGGAACATCTACCTCCAGGCCATCAAGGACGGATTCCTTGGGTGCATGCCCATCGTCCTCACCTCTTCGATCTTCCTGCTCATTGCCACCCTTCCCGGCGTAGTCGGCATCACGCTGCCCCAGCCGCTCATCGACTGGTGCAACAAGCTGTACAACTTCACCATGGGCGTCATGGGCATCATGGTTGCCGGCACCACTGCCAAGAACTTTACGGCTTCCATGAACCGTCGCATGCCCGCCGGCAAGGTGCTCAACGACGGCTCCACCATGGTAGCCGCCCAGTGCAGTATGCTTTTGCTCGCCGTTACGCAGTTCACCACCAAGTTCAACGGCTCCGAGCTTTCGGTCTTCGATTGCACCAGCATGGGTACGCGCGGTCTGTTCTCGGCCTATATCGCCGCGTTCATCACCGTGTGGGTCTACAAATTCTGCGTCTCGCGCGATCTGACCATTAAGCTGCCCAAGGAGGTCCCGGGCGCCATCGCTCAGAACTTCCGCGACATCATCCCCTTTGGCGGCGCCGTCATCATCTGCGGCATCATCGATGTGGTTGTGCGCAACCTCATGGGCGTTCCGTTCTCCGAGCTGCTCATCAAGCTGCTCTCCCCGCTCTTCACTGCGGCAGAGACCTATCCTGGCCTTATCCTTATCCAGGCAGCCACCGCGTTCTTCTGGTTCATCGGCGTCCACGGCCCCTCGATTGTCCAGCCGGGCATCGACCCCATCCGTCTTGCCAACCAGGCCGAGAACCTGCAGGTTCTGCTGGCCGGTGGTCACCCCGCCCATTCCCTCACCTTCAACATGTCGCTCGTGGGTGAGTTCGGCGGCACCGGCGCCACGTTCATCGTGCCGCTTCTGCTGATTCTCTTTATGAAGTCCAAGCAGCTCAAAGCCGTCGGTAAGGCCTCGATTGTTCCTGTTGCCTTTGCTGTCAACGAGCCGCTGCTCTTTGGCGCGCCGATGATCCTCAACCCCTACATGCTCATCCCCTTTGTTGCCGCCGGCTGCGTCAACGTGAGTGTTGCCAAGTTCTTTATCGATAACGTGGGCATGAACGGCTTCTCCTTCGTGGTGCCTTGGGCTACCCCTGCCCCCATCGGCATCTTCATCACCACAAACTTCCAGCTTATCGCCCTGGTATTTGTTGCGATCATCATCTTGCTGGACGCCATCATCTACCTGCCGTTCTTGAAGGCATACGATAAGCTGCTCTGCGACCAGGAGGCCGAGCGCGCCGCCGAGCTGGGTCTCGAGTCCGATGGTGCTGCCACCATCGCCGCCAGCACCTCTGCGCCCGCTGTCGAGCAGACTACCGCTTCCGTCAAGACAACCGTTGCCGCCGCCGACAGCAAGCCTGTCTCCGATCAGCCCGAGCCCGCCGCCGAAGCATCCGCCAAGAAGGATGTCGATGGCCTGAAGGTCCTCGTCCTGTGCGCCGGCGCCGGCACCTCTGCCATGCTTGCCAACGCCATCAAGGAAGGTGCCGCGCAGACCGGAGAGAACATCGCTTCCTCCGCAGGCGCTTATGGTCAGCACACTGCCATCATGGATCAGTACGACGTCATCGTGCTCGCCCCGCAGGTTCGTAGCTACTACAACGACATGAAGGCCGACACCGATCGTCTGGGCATTAAGCTGCTCGCCCCGCGCGGTAAGGAATATATCGACCTTACTCGCGACCCCGCTGGCGCCATCAAGTGGCTCCGCGAGAACCTCGACTAGTTCCTCCCTCTGTTGGTGCCCGGATCCCCAGTTCGGGCACCTCTCCCTATTCGTATCCCACAGAAAGGATGACTCATGACCAACCCCATGCAGTTCCCCGACGGCTTTGTGTTTGGCGGCGCCACCGCCGCTTACCAGGTTGAGGGCGAGACCCGTACGCACGGCAAGGGCAAAGTGCCCTGGGACGATTTCCTGGCTGCTCAGGGTCGCTTCTCCCCCGATCCTGCAAGCGACTTCTACAACAAATATCCGGTCGATATCGACTTGTGCCAGCGCTTCGGCATCAACGGCATCCGTGTCTCCATCGCTTGGAGCCGCATCTTCCCCAACGGCACTGGCGAGATCAACCCCGAGGGTGTCGCCTTCTATCACGAGCTCTTTGCCACCTGCAACAAAGCCGGCGTTATCCCCTATGTCACGCTCGATCACTTTGATACGCCCGAGGCCTTCTACCAGGACGGCGGCGAGGGCTTCTTGACGCGCACGACCATCGATGCCTTCGTCGAGTACGCCAAGTTCTGCTTTGCCGAGTTCACCGAGGTCAAGCACTGGTTTACCTTTAACGAGATTCCCGCGACCGCCGAGGGCAGCTTTATCGTCGGCAACTGGCCGCACGGCGAGAAGTACCGCCTGGACAAGGCCTTCCAGCTCATGCACAACATGATGGTGGCCCATGCCAAGGCTGTCGTCGCCTTCCATGAGAGCGGCTTTAAGGGCGAGATCGGCATTGTCCAGAACCTGGAGCCCAAGTATCCCCTCGACCCCAACAACGCCGCCGACTGCGAGGCGGCTCGCATGGCCGACGTCATCAACAACCGCTGGGTACTCGACGCCACCTTCCGCGGCCACTATGCAGCCGACACCATGGAGGCTGCGACCAAGCTGGCCCATATCGCCGGCGGCGAGCTCGACGTCCGCGACGAGGACATCGCCGCGCTGACCGCCGCGCTCCCCTATAACGATTGCCTGGGCGTCAACACCTACAAGTGCCAGTTCCTGCGTGCCGCCGAGGGCGAAAACGGCATCAACCACAATGGCACCGGCGACAAGGGCTCCTCGCGCTGGTTCCTCAAGGGCGTGGGCGAGTCGTGCGTGCGCGAAGGCGTACCCACCACCGATTGGGACTGGATTATCTATCCCGAGGGCCTGTACGATCTGCTGCTCCGTATTAAGAACGATTACCCCAACTATAAGAAGATCTACATCACCGAGAACGGCATGGGCTATAAGGACGACTTCGAGGACGGCTTTATCGACGACGCCCCTCGCATCGACTACATGCGTCAGCATCTCGCGTGGATCCTCAAGGCAATCGACGGCGGCGTAAACGTCGACGGCTACTTTGTGTGGTCGCTGCAGGACCAGTTCTCCTGGACCAACGGCTACAACAAGCGCTATGGCCTGTTCTACATCGACTTTGAGACCCAGAAGCGCTATCCCAAGGCGAGCGCGTACTGGTACAAGAACGTCGCGGAGACCGGCCTGCTCATGGCCTAGTTTCCACCGCATACCCCCTGTCGGCCGCATGCGAATCCCCCCACGGGCTCGCATGCGGCCTTTTTGTTTTTGGCGCGGCATGAGTGGCTCGTTTATCTCGATCTGTAACATCTAGCAGGGATTTTCGGCCCCAGCTGTTACGGATCGAGACAAACAGAACGCCCGAGCAGAAATGTCTAAATCTGTAACACGTAGCCCACTTTCGACCGTCTACCTGTTACAGATCAAGACAATAAGATAGTCAAATCCAAACTTTCCAAGCAGTTATGAAGCATGATTTCTAGTTTTCAGTATCACGAACATACTTTCGGTATCATTTAATGGTATTATGATATCGAAAGTATGTTCGTGATACCGAAAGGAGCCGCATGCGCCAGTTCGATTACACCACAGTCCCAGCGGAACTCGAAGCAACTCCAATCACCAACCTCCTCCTCTCGATACGCGAGCATAAAGGCCGACAGCTTGTTCTGAGTCAAGTCAAACCCGAACTCCTATCGTCCCTTATGGAGGAAGCTAAGATCCAAAGCACCCAATCCTCCAACGGACTTGAAGGAATTGTTACCACCCAAAAAAGACTCAAAGCAATCATGGCGTATTCCGCCAAGCCAAGCTCCCGCGCAGAGGAAGAAATCGCTGGATACCGAGATGTACTGTCGCTTATTCACGAGCAACACGATTCCATTCCCGTAACGCCATCGGTCATTTTGCAGTTGCATCGTGACCTCATGGCGCACACGGCAATCTCGTATGGAGGCCATTGGAAGGATAGCGATAACGAAATCGTCTCCATTGACGATCAAGGTAATCGATTTGTGCGCTTTAGGCCCCCTTCGGCTCTAGCAACCCCGGGACTTATTAAAGAAGCCTGCCAGTCCCTCAACGATGCTTTATCTCGCCAAGTTTGCGATCCCCTCCTTATATCGCTCCGCTTTATCTTCGATTTTGTCAGTATTCATCCCTTCAACGATGGCAATGGCAGGATGAGCCGGCTCCTTACAACGCTGCTACTCGAAAAGACTGGATACGACGTTGCGCGTTACATCAGCATCGAACGACTTATTGAAGACAACAAGGCGCTCTACTACAACGCCCTCGCTGCAAGCTCCACTGGATGGAATGAAAATCAAAACACCGAAGCACCCTTTATCCGTTTCATGCTCGGAACAACCCTGGCCGCCTACCGACAGCTCGAGCAGCGTACCTTAATTGAATCAAGCACTCGTCCCATGTCGAAGCAAGCGCGCATCGCCGTTCTATTTCAACAGAGACCCGGCGTCATTAAGAAATCAGACATCCGATCCAACTGCCCCGATATCAGCGAGGTTACCGTTAAACGAACCCTCAGTCAGCTTGTTAGTTGCAGCGCAATCGAAAAAACAGGGGCGGGTCGTTCGACGGGCTACATACTCAAAGACGTCCATGCTCTAGAACTATTCTTGCAATCCACAATACCCGATAGCGAGGCCGCAATAACAAAAGAGGCTCCAAAGGATAAGCTCCTTGAACGTGTAAGCCACGCCGAGGATGAAAGCAGAGAGGGGCTCTATGAAGACTACGATTCATTCTCAAGGGACATAAAGACGAAATACGGAGTCTAGTCATATCCCAGAATAGCCTCATCCTTGTTGCCCAAAATTATTTGCGTGTCATTGTGAAGCGATAATCCCCGCGCCGGCAGGGGGGCAGAAGTATCGCCTGCCGATCTTGCTGGAGTCGGCGATGAGGTAACGCGAGTCGGCCTTGCTAAAAGCGAGCTGCTGAATGCGGCCCTCGTCCATGTTAGACGTGGATACGTCGCCGTCCACGATGCCGTTGGCGCCGATAAATGCCGCGTCGATCCCCAGCGCGCGCAGGGTGTCCTCGGCTGTGGGCCCCACAAAGGCGGCGGTGCGCCGACGGTACATGCCACCCACCAGGCACAGGTCACAGTCCTCGCGCGCCTCGAGCAGGTTATAGACCGAAAGCGAATTGGTCACATGGATGGAAGGTAGCTTGTCGGTGACTCGGAGAGCGCAAATGCGATCTCACGACGGTTGCGCTCATTGTCTCAATTGGATACTCAACGAAATACGGCCCCGCAGCTCAATAAGCTGCGGGGCCGTACTATACATAGACGAATCAACGACGGAGTGCATCAACTATTTGGCCAGCTCCTGAACGATCCAGTCAATTGCACCTTCGGGATCGTTGGTAAGGTCGATATACTCCTTGCCCCTTGTGGTGAGCAGTTTAATTCCAAGGCGATCGGTATCAGCCTTCATAGCGTCATAGTACATGCGTGCCTGGGGCGCCAGAACAATCACGTTGTACTGATCCATCGTCTCATAGTGGCTTCCGTACGCACCGGACTGAGAAACCAGATCGATACCCTTAGCAGCGGCACCTTCGCGAAGAGCATTTGCCAAGAGAGTCGAAGTGCCGGCACCCTGGCAAAGCACAAGCACGCGGATCTGCTCCGCCTTGTCCTTTACCGCCTCGAGAGCTTTTGCGACATTTTCCTGTGCGGCAATAGCATCTGCATCCGAGTTTCCTGCAGTCTCCTTTGCAGACTCTTCCAAACAAAGCTGATGGTCATACGCCTTGCAGAACGGATAGTAAATCACAAAGTCAACGACCAACAGCACTGCCATCAATACGAGAGAACGCAGATCGAGACCCGTGGTGAGGAACGCACCAATTGGGCCGGGAAGCGCCCACGGCATGGTATACATGGGGGCGTTCATTCCAATGACGTCAATGAAAAATTTACCGATAATGGCGTTGACCATAGGAGCCACTAGGAAGGGCACGAACATATAGGGATTGAGAACAATCGGCATACCGAAGATAACGGGCTCGTTAACTCCAAAAATCACCGGGATAATCGATGCCTTGCCCATGGCTTTAAGCTGCTTGGAGCGCATAAACATGATCAGGATAATAGGAACGATGAACGTGCAGCCAGAACCGCCCAGACCGCCGATAAAGCTTGTAAAGTCCTGCGTGAGAGCAATTGACGGGTGTCCACCTGCTTGGAAAACCTCAAGATTGGTAACGGTATTGCCGTAGAGCGCAGCATTGATCGGACTCATGACAACCGAAGCACCGTGGATACCCATAAATTGGAAAAGCGCGACCGCGCCTTCGATAAGCGCCATGCCAGGATAGGTGTCGACCGCGGAGAACAGCGGCGAGATGAGAGCGGATACCAAATTGGCGAACGGCACAGCAAGCAGCTTGCGGCTCGCAAGATCGATAAAAGCGCACGCAAGGATCGAAAACCCAAATGCAAAGATATCGCGAAAACTCTGCGCAATAGAGCCAGGGACCTCTTTGGGAAGCTTGATCGTCACATTATGGCTAATGCACACCTTATAGATATTAACGGTCAAGAATGCGGCTACGAACGCAGCGAGAAAACCCTTGGTTCCCATATAGCCGGTTTCAAAAACAGATGTATCTGCTCCGCCAATCGAGACAACATCGTTCGTCACCGATAGCAAGAGCATGCCGCACATGGCACAAACCATGCACGAGGTGGGGTTGAGAGATTTACCCGAAGGCATGCGACGGTTCATCGACATGGCAAGTGAGCTCGCCGTGGTGCCGGCCACCATAATGCCAAGAAGTCCCATGGTATATGCATAGATTTTATTGAAGAAATCCAGCACCTCAGACGGAAGCGTGATGCCTACATAGGCAGGGAGCGTCGAAAGAAGAAGGAACAGGCTCGAGAACAGCACAATTGGCATATTCGAGAGAAAGCCATCCTTAATCGCCACCAGATAAATGTTCCTCGAGATTTTGTCGAAGAGGGGCTGGTGTTTTTCAAGGAATTTGACGATAGCGTCCATAACACATCCTTTCATGATTCCCGGGCACACAACGATTTATCCGGACTCAACCGTCGTCGTCCCCGTTTGTATCCACTTATGTAAGTGAATACGTTCTTGTGCGAAATGTAATATCGTTTGCGCGATTTGTCATAACCAATTCTTTTTCCGCTTTGTCGATATGTCAAGAATTCAAATACTTATTCGGTGAACGGTAGTTGATTAATATAAGGTTTTCCCAGCTAAAGGCTATTTTTTCCGAGCAGTACAATAAGTTTGCAACCGTTTACCGATTGGATATAACATATTGAATATATTGTTGTAACAATATTAGAGACAATGTCACAAGCCTGTCGTTCTAGTCAAAGGAAGTAACAATGCCCAAACGATTACTGAACATGTCCGCATCCGATTTTGCCGCCACGTCACCCATGGATCTAAAACAGGCAATTCTGGCTTCCGAGGGACGTACCATCATGGCGGAAAACGTACCCTCTTCCCAATTTCTCGGCGGCGTTACTAATGCAGAAATCGAACGTGCCGCAGGTGCCGACCTGCTTCTGTTTAACGCGCTCGATGTGTTCGATCCAGTTATTGCCGGTATTCCAGATGATCTCAATGAAAACCCGGTCACTTGGGTGAAGCGAGCATGCGGAAGGCCCATTGGCGTCAATCTGGAGCCAGTTGATAACGAGGCAGAGATGTCTGAATCCCGAACGGAAATCCCCATGGGTCGTCGCGTCTCTCCCAAGACCTTAGAAAAGGCTAACGAACTCGGATTTGATTTTATCTGCCTGACGGGCAACCCTGGAACCGGCGTCTCCAACGATGCAATCGCCCATTCGATTAAACTCTCCAAAGAGCATTTCAATGGCCTGGTCATAGCCGGAAAAATGCATGGAGCGGGCGTTGCGGAACCTGTCATGACGCTCGAAATTGCGCGCAAGTTTGTTGACCTCGGCGTCGATATCCTTCTCGTGCCAGCCCCCTACACCGTCCCTTGCTTCCAAGAAGCAGACCTGCGCGCCATCGTAGACTTTGTACGATCCCACAACGTAGGCAAGTCAATTGAAGAGAAGGTTCTCGTCATGGCGGCGAACGGGACGAGTCAAGACTCCTGCGACAGCGAGACCATTAAGAAAATAGGCCTTGCAGCAAAAGCAGCCGGCGCTGACCTCCAACATATCGGGGACTCCATGAACGGTATTTGCCTGCCCCAGAATATCTTCACGCTCGGACAAGCCCTTCGTGGATACAGGCATCAGATCGTCATGCTGAGCCGCTCTGTGATACGTTAAGGTTACCTTGCCCACGTTACATCCCGACTGAGGCAACCATCAGGTATAACCAACATGCAAACTGAGGCTCTAATGCTCGATACACACGAAAAACGGCCACTCTATTTACAGCTCACCGACGCGCTGCTCAAGCAGATCGTCGATGAATATCAAGCAGACGATAAACTTCCAACAGAAATGGAACTCTGCGACGAATACGCCGTAAGCAGAACAACCGTCCGACTTGCCATGAGTGAGCTGGAGCGTCGTGGAAGTATCTATCGAATCCAAGGTAAGGGATCGTTTGTTGCACCGAAACGCGTTAGCGAGCTCAATTCACTTTTAGACTTTGACTTTGCAAGCCATTGCGATGGCGTTGATCCGGATGCCATCACCAAACATTTCGGCGGCCTCACATCAGGTCGTCCAATTTCCGTCATGATGCTCCAACAATTTGGATGTCAAAGTCGCGATGAAATTCAGCGTCTTGAATTGACCTACGAACTTGAAGGCAGCTTCATAGGCGCTGATACGTTCTTCATTTCAAAGTCGCGCGTTCCGAATAACCAGTTAGATTTTCAGGCATTTAGCAGAATCATGGACGACTTGTCCAAGTCTATCCAATCTGTTAGGGAAAGCTATAGAGCACGTCAGCTTAGCGATTCCGAAGCCAGTAATTATGGTGTTGCAAAACTTCCGGTCATCGAACTGACTCATTATGCTTACGACTCCGGAGGCAAACTAATCTCAATTGTCTGCCGCACCGTCTTAACTGGGCGGGTCCCTTATCAAAACTTTATTTTCAAGTCCTAATGTTCTTTTTCTTTTATCTCGATCTGTAACACGTAGCCGAGTTTTTAAGTCCTAACCGTTACAGATCGAGACAAACAAGGTAGACCACGCCGAATTGTCTCAATCTGTAACACTAAGACCGGTTTTGGACGTCTAGATGTTACAGATTGAGATGAATGCACAGGTCAATCCTCTCAATCTCAATCTGTAACAACTAGCTGAATTTTTCGGTCCTAGCTGTTACAGATCGAGACAAACGGAATAGGCCGAGCCAAAAATCTCGATCTGTAACATCTGACTCACTTTTGGCCGCCTAGATATCACAGGTTGAGACAATTTGATAGTGGAATCCTCATTTGCGCGTCATATCGCGTAGCGCTGACGCGCTGGTTTCCACAATGACAGGAGGTTAAAGTCCTCCCGCATCGCCCGTTGGCAATCCCGTAGCGCTAGCTAGCAAATGACCTGCGTATGCTCCTCGATGGCGGCACGATCTTCGGCGGCGATACCCGGCTCGCACACCACGGCGTCCAGGCTGTCCAGACGGCAGAAGGTGTAGAAGTCGCGCTTACCGATCTTGCTGGAATCGGCGATCAGATAGCGCGAGTCGGCCTTGCTAAAGGCGAGCTGCTGGATGCGGCCCTCTTCCATGTTGGACGTGGACACGTCGCCGTCCAAGATGCCGTTTGCGCCGATAAAGGCTGCGTCGATCCCCAGTGCGCGCAAGGTGTCCTCGGCCGTGGGGCCCACAAAGGCGGCAGTGCGGCGGCGGTACACGCCGCCCACCAGGCACAGTTCGCAGTCTTCGCGCGCCTCGAGCAGGTTAAACACCGAAAGCGAATTGGTCACAATGCGCAGGCGAAACGCCGGCAGCATCGAGGCCATCTGCTCAACCGTGGTGCCCGTGCCCAAAAAGATGGTCGAGCCTTCCTCGATAAGCTCCACAGAACGGCGCGCAATCTGCAACTTTTCCTCGGCATGCTTCGTGCGCTTTTCGCTGTGCGAATACTCATGGCGCAGCATAGCGTGTGGACGGCTCTGCGCACTGCGGGCTCCGCCGTGCACGCGCTCGATCTCGCCCAGGCTCGCAAGCTCCTCAAGGTCACGGCGGATCGTCATATCCGAGACACCTAACGCATCCGAAATCTCCTTGACCGAGACCGTTCCCTGTTCCTCGAGCAGCTGCCGAACCTTATCCTGTCGCTCCGCTTTAATCACGATGAGTCCTCGCTGTTCCACGCTCACGTCAATTCAAACAATAACGAACAAATTGTATCAGACTCGCGCGCGTCAGAAATGAACGCCCGCACAGCTCCAATCATCACTTTTTTGAGAAAAATACCCCCTGCTTTAGTGGGGTGTAGTGATAATCTCGCTTGTTCGCGCTACAGTTTGTCGGAAATACCTCGATGTTAGGAACCAAATGATCACTTCCGAGCTTTTCGGCACCGCGCCGTGCGGTACCCCCGTTCATCGCTACACCCTCAACGGGCCCGAGATCTGCGTTCGCATTATGGACTATGGCGCTACCGTATTGGGCATCGACGTACCCGACATCCCTGGCAACGTGCGCGATGTGGTGCTGGGCTTCGATAAGCTCGAGGATTACTTTGACAACCCCGCCTGCTTTGGCGCGACCATCGGACCTGTGGCCAACCGCACGGCGGGTGCCACGATCACCATCGCCGGCATGGACTGGCATATGCCGGCCAACGAGGGTGCCAACAACCTGCACAGCGACCTTGAGCATGGCCTGCACAAGCGCGTGTGGGACGTTGAGCTCGACGAGCTCCACAATGCCGTGCGTATGACCACCTCGCTTGAGGATGGCGAGTTGGGCCTGCCCGGCAACCGCACCTTTACGGCCGTGTTTACCGTGACGCGCACCGGACGCTTCCGTATCGAATACGGCTGCGAGAGCGACCGCGCCACCTACGTGTCCATGACCAACCACACGTACTTTAACCTTGCCGGCCACAACGCCGGCATGGACTGCGAGCACTTCTTTGTGGCCAACGCCGCCCACTACCTGCCCATTAACGAGCAGAACATCCCCACCGGCGAGATCGCTCCGGTCGAGGGAACACCGTTTGACTTTCGCGAGCTGCGCCCCATCGCACCCGGCATGGAGGCCGACGACCCGCAGATTAAGCAGGCCCGTGGCTACGATCACTGCCTGTGCATCGATGGCTATCAGTACGGCCGCAACCTGCGTCGCGCCCTACATGTCGAGGAGATGTGGACCGGTCGCGAGCTGGACTACTACACCACCGCCCCGGGCGTGCAGCTCTACACCGGCAATTGGCTGGGCGACGAGCACGCCAAAGACGATGCCAACTATGGCTGGGGCGCCGGCTTTGCCCTCGAGGCCGAGATGTACCCCGACACACCGCACCAGCCGCTGTTCCCGCAGGGCATTGTGGGCCCGGGTCATCCCTACAGCAATGTGATCGAATACCACTTTATGAGGCACTAAGCCCACAACGCGACATATCGCACAGCAGCGCCCGCCGGCACACCGCCGACGGGCGCTTTTTCATGCCTAAATCTTTTTTTTCGATGCCACCGAATTGGTGACATAACAAAACTATGCCGAATTACTACGATGAACCCACGATGTCCGACCACGCGCTGGTTTATAAAAAATTAACAACTCGTCTACCTGCTGTTTTATTCTCCGCAAATTTGGCATGCTCGGCGATAAGCAATTCGTCGTAGTAAACCGGCATAGTTTTGGCAGACGGCGCCACACAGACCCCCTACGAAGGCAAATTGATCCCTTTCCCTCCGTCCCCAAGGGATCAATTGAGCAAGGTTTCGATGGGGTCGGGGTTGGAGCTGGGGAGGTAGCGGATTTCTAGTTCTATGCCGAGCTTTTGCAGCTCTCTGAGAGCAGCGACGTCTGTGTCGTCCACGGCAACTGCGGGTGTTGCGGGACGCTTACCCTCCTCTGCCTGCATATGGCCGATGCTGATCTTGGTTATTGGCACACCACCCTTAACCAGCGCGAGCGCATCGGCGGGTGAGGCCACCATGACCAGAATCCATTGACGCGGCGTTGCGGTATGAATGATGTCGACGGTCCTTTGCACCGAGAAAAACCGCATCCAAACGCCTTTTGGCGCCGCCACCCTCATGGGTGCCCATTGGCGCGAATCCGCCGCGATCTCATCGTTGACGATCAGGACGAGGTTGGAGCCCACGGCTTCGCTCCACAGCTCAACGTCTTGTCCGTAAATGAAACGGTCGTCGATGCGTGTGAGGAGAATCTTGGGTTGAGCCATCGCTGCCCCATTCTGTTTGAGACCCGTAAGAGCAAGACATCGCGTCTCCAATATTAGTGCATTTAAAGTGAGAAAAGCCGTCAGAACCCTTGCGCAGATTTGCGATGTCCCGTATCATAGACAGCCGTTGACGCCTCTGTTGCGTCATCACATGGCCGCCAGCGTAGCTCAGTTGGTAGAGCACCGCTCTCGTAAAGCGGGGGTCACCGGTTCGAGCCCGGTCGCTGGCTCCATTGCACAAGATAGCCGCCTTCGGGCGGCTTTTTTGTTGCCGATTTTGAGTGCGTGTGCGCCAACCCAAACACAACGCCGCCGGCAACTCCCCTACTCAACAAAAAAGCCCCGCCAACCGCAATCCCCAAGGGAACCACGATTAACGGGGCTCAAGCGCGCTCCTCAATGGAATCACGCCATCAGACGAGCAGCTCAGCCGAGCAGCGCGCTACTCCTGCCAGTAAGCGTCGGCAAGCAGCTTAAAGCAGATCTTCTTGACCGGCTGTGCGCCATCGCCCGGGAACTCGAGCGTGGGCATATGAGGCTCGCCGGCAACAAACAGTGCAAACTTATCGTCGGCAAGATCGCCGGCGATCGAAGCGTCGGAATCGACCAGATCGTAGTCGTCCTTCTCGTCAAACTCCTGGACCAGCGTCAGGCTGCCCGTGGCAACCTTAAAGGCCTCGCGACCCTCGACGTCGATCTGCAGATCGTGATAGCGCTGATGCGTCTCATAGTGAGCCTCGGCCTCGGGACGCGTTGTGGGAGCCATGACGTTCGCAAAGACCTTGTCGCCCAGAATCGGATGGCTGCCGACCTCGAGCTGCGCCGGGTCGTTCTCCTCGAGCCAATCGATCAGCACGTCGAGCCCCTTGAGCATTCCGCGGTATTCCTCGATATCGCCCAGTGCACCGTAAATCATCTAAATCCCCTCTCGGATCGTTTCTTTGGCGGCTACTCGGCAAACGCGTTACCGACGCCGTTGCCACCCACATACGTCTCGACCAGGGTAAGGTCGGGATTGAACACGACAAGCTCGGCGTCGCGCCCCAGCGTAATGCTACCGCACTTGTGGTCGACATGAGCTAGCAAGCGATGCCGGGGCCGCAACCCAAGCTCCTACAGCTCGGTCACGACAACGCCGTTGTAGACCTCGTCCCAACGGTCCATGACCAGATGGCCGGTCATGGGATCCATGGCGTTGAGCTTGCCGCAGGTGTTGGCGGTGCGCAGCACCGTCTCATCGTCGGCGCCGGCAGCAATCGCATGTGCGAAGCCGGCAATGGTCGAATCGCCAGAGCCCGTAGCGTTGACGGCGGGGATATCGGGGGTCTTGGCACGGAACGCACGGCCGTTATGGAAGCCCACGGAACCGGCGGCGCCCATGGACACGACGACCCAGGGGATATCGGAGAAGCGGGCGTCAGAGGCGAGCGCGGCGCGGAGCTCGTCCACATCGTCGGTGGTAAAACTCGTGCCCAAAAGGCCGTTGATCTCGGTCAGGTTAGGCTTGACCAGCTCGGGCTTAATTTCGGACTTAAGGGCGGCCTCGAGCGAAGCACCCGAGGTATCGAGCAACACCTTGGCGCCGGCGTTCTCGGCAATGCCCGTAATCTTGGCATAGTAGTCTGCCTCGACACCGCGGGGCAGCGAACCCGAAATGGTGACGACGTCGGCCTTGCCTGCAAGCTCGGTAAACTTGGCAGTAAAGGCATCGAGCTCCTCGGGGGCAATTGTCGGGCCGCTCTCGAGCAGCTCGGTCTGGTTGCCGGCGTGGAGGATGTTGAGGCAAATGCGAGTCTCGCCCTTGATGGGCACAAAGTCGTTGTTAATGCCGTTGGCGTCCATGAGCTCAGCCATGTAGGCGCCCATGTGGCCGCCGAGCAGACCGGTTGCCACAACGTCGTCACCCAGCTGACCCAGCACACGGGCCACGTTGAGGCCCTTGCCGCCGGCGGTCTTTTCGGGCGTCACACGGTTGACGTCGTCGATAACGAGCTCATCGAGCTGATAGCGCGTATCGACAGACGGGTTCATCGTAACGGTGAGGATCATTTTTAGCTCCTTATCTCGCAGGCTCCTTGTGCCTCGCGATACGAGTCGACAAAACGGAATTACAGAATCTCAATCGTGAACGAGCG
>URJD01000012.1 GCA_900548075.1 uncultured Collinsella sp. | reverse complement strand
CTGCGACGGAGAGCATCTGACGCGGCGAGACGTCCATGTAGTCGACGTCCTCGACAGGCACGTCGGCGGGAGCGCCGAAGGAGCCGTCGAAGTCGCGGGTACGGGCGATCACGGTATGCGGACGGACAAGCTTGCCCTCGGCATCGGTCGTGATGAACTCGTTGGTCTTGGGATCGAGCGGCGTGTTGGCCGGCGCGATGACGTGCTTCTCTTCCTCGTCAGCGGTCATCCAGTCGATCTGGTCGGTGGCAACGCCGTTCTCGACGCGGCGGAACGGAGCCTCGATGAAGCCGTACTCGTTGACGCGGGCGTAGAGGGCGAGCGAGCCGATCAGGCCGATGTTGGGGCCTTCGGGGGTCTCGATCGGGCACATGCGGCTGTAGTGCGAGTTGTGAACGTCGCGGACGGCCGTCGGCACGTTGGTGCGGCGGCTGGAGCCGGACTTGTGGCCGGCAAGACCGCCAGGGCCGAGTGCGGACAGACGGCGCTTGTGGGTCAGACCGGTCAGGGGGTTCGCCTGGTCCATGAACTGCGAGAGCTGCGAGGAACCGAAGAACTCCTTGATGGAGGCCACGATCGGGCGGATGTTGATGAGCGACTGCGGGGTGATCTCGTCGATGTCCTGGGAGCTCATGCGCTCACGGACGACGCGCTCCATACGGCTCATGCCGATACGGAACTGGTTGGCGACGAGCTCGCCGACGGTACGGATGCGGCGGTTGCCAAAGTGGTCGATGTCGTCGACCTTGAAGCCCTGCTCGCCGGCAGCGAGGGACAGCAGGTAGCGCAGCGTCGCGACGATATCCTCGTCGGTGAGCACCGTGACCTCTTCCTCGGTGGTGAGGTTGAGCTTCTTGTTGACCTTGTAACGACCGACGCGGGCCAGATCGTAGCGCTGCGGGTTAAAGAGCAGGCCCTCGAGCAGGCTGCGGGAAGCGTCCACGGTGGGAGGCTCGCCCGGGCGCAGGCGACGGTAGATCTCGATGAGGGCGTCCTCGCGGGTGAGGGCGGTATCGCGCTCCAGGGTGCGCTTGATCACATCGGAGTTGCCGAGCAGCTCGATGATGTCGTCGTTGGTGACGGCGATGCCAAGGGCGCGCAGGAACATCGTGGCGCTCTGCTTGCGCTTACGGTCGATGGAGACCATGAGCTGGTCGCGCTTGTCGACCTCAAACTCAAGCCAGGCACCGCGGGACGGGATGATCTGGGCCTTGTAGATCTGCTTGCCCGAATCCATCTCGGAGCTGTAGTACACGCCCGGGGAGCGGACGAGCTGCGAGACGACGATACGCTCGGTACCGTTGATGATGAAGGTGCCCTGATCGGTCATCATGGGGAAGTCGCCCATAAAGACGAGCTGCTCCTTGATCTCGCCGGTCTCCTTGTTGGTGAGACGGACGTCGGTCAGAAGCGGGGCCTGATAGGTCATGTCCTTCTCGCGGCACTCCTCGACGGTGTGCGCGGGGTCGCCGAACTGATGCTCGCCGAAGGTAACCTCGAGAACATGGTTCTGGCTCTGGATGGGGCTGGATTCCTTGAACGCCTCACGAAGGCCCTCGTCCTTAAAACGCTCAAAGGATTCCCTTTGAACAGAGATAAGGTTGGGGAGCTCCATGGCCTCCGGGATTTTCCCGAAGCTGACGCGCTTGCGCTCAGTGGCAGTGTATGCGTAGGTCACCAGGTTTTTCCTCCTTCACGGAAATGCTCGGTGGGTTGGCGAGGCATAGCTTCGCCAGTTATCGCAACCTAATAGTTTATCAGGTACCGACCGTTGGGCAAGAAAAGCCTTGACGCGATTGAGTTTTTGGAGTAGCAAAGTTTTTCAGCAGAAAACACGCAGGTAGATGTATGTGTATCGAACACCTGTTCATATATTTTCTGTGAACAGAGAGCCAGCAATCGAAGCTCTTATAAAAAACGGGCGCGAACCGAGGTCCGCGCCCGTAAATGTCGATGCCCGAAGGCTTATTTGCGCATCAAGCCGCCGCGCTCGTCGATGGCGTCCCAGAAGGCGCTGGCAAAGCGAGGATCGCTTGCAGCCATGAGGGCGTTGGTGGCCATCCAGCCAGAGGGAGTGCCGGTGTCGTAGCCCGACAGCGGGTCGATGACGACGGCATACATGGCCTCGCGGTCGAGCGAACGGGCCATGGCGTCGGTGAGCTGGATCTCGCCGCCCTTGCCGGCCTGCTGATCTGCCAGCAGGTCCATGACCAGCGGGCTCAGCAGGTAGCGACCGACGATGTACAGGTTGGACGGAGCCGCCTCGGGAGCAGGCTTCTCGACCAGACCGCCGATGCGCCAGACAGCGCCCGGCTCGGCATCGGCAACGCCCTCGGCGCCCTCGAGCGAACCGACGCGCTCGCCGGCGATAACGCCGTAGCGGCTGACTTCCTCGGGCGAGCAAGCAGCGACGGCGATAACCGAAGCGCCACCGTGCTCCTTGGAAACGGCGAGCATCTTGTCGCAGATGTCGCGGTTAGGCACAACGTAGTCGCCCAGAAGAACCAGGAAGTTCTCCCCTGCCACGGCGTCGGCAGCAGAGCGGATAGCATGGCCGAGGCCCTTGGGCTCGTACTGATAACGGAAGTCGACCGGCATACCACCAGCGTGGGCGACGGCATCGGCATAGGCGTTCTTGCCGCGCTCGCGCAGCAGGTTCTCGAGCGAGCGATCGGGCTGGAAGTAGTTCAGTAGCTCGGGCTTGCCGGGAGAAGTAACGATGATGGCGTCGTCGACTTCCTCGGGGTCGAGCGCCTCCTCGACGACGTACTGAATGACGGGCTTGTCGAGCACCGGCAGCATCTCTTTGGGCGTGCACTTGGTGCCAGGCAGAAAACGCGTGCCAAGACCGGCGGCGGGGATGATTGCCTTCATGTTATTCAAAGATCCTTTCGCAGGCGCAAAAGCGCCCCATGCGTGCGGCACACAGCCGCAGACCAAATTGCGATACCCAAGCATCTTACCGCTGGAACTATATGTCGCTACAAGGCAGAGACAATTCTTCAGCAGGTCAACGCAAATTATTGCTCGAATGGTGCAATTTTATTGCCCAACGGCAGGGCGCCCGATACGACGCAAATCACAGAACATGGCAGTTTGAGCCACCAATGTCGAGGGACCGAAAAACAAAAAAGACGGGGCTCGCAATGCGAACCCCGTCTGCAAAGAAATCTGGCGAGAAAGCCTGATTACTTGAGGGTGACAGCAGCGCCAGCAGCCTCGAGCTTCTCCTTGGCAGCCTCGGCGTCCTCCTTCTTGGCACCCTCGAGAACAGCCTTGGGAGCGCCCTCGACGACCTCCTTGGCCTCCTTCAGGCCAAGGTTGGTGAGCTCACGGACGGCCTTGATGACCTGGAT
The DNA here is from genome assembly GCA_900548075.1 of uncultured Collinsella sp. Lineage (GTDB taxonomy): Bacteria > Actinomycetota > Coriobacteriia > Coriobacteriales > Coriobacteriaceae > Collinsella. The sequence goes on along the minus strand of URJD01000012.1, from coordinate 17,025 downwards.
CTTGTTGTCGCCGAAGCCCTCGAGCACGACGTCAAACTCGGTCTTCTCCTCGGCCTCAGCAGCGCCAGCAGCGGGAGCGGCGACAACAGCGGCAGGAGCAGCGGCGGAAACGCCGAAGGTGTCCTCGATAGCCTTAACGAGCTCGGAAGCCTCGAGAAGGGTCATTTCCTTAAGAGCATCGATGATCTCATCGGTGGTAAGCTTAGCCATTTCTAAGTCCTTTCGGTTTCCGTGCGGATGCACGGAGATCAGTTAAAACACGGCGCGAATGCGCCAGGGGTGCGGCGTTGCCGCCGCGGGTGAAAACAGCGACTAGGCTGCCTTCTGCTCGGAGACCTGCTGGATCGAACGAGCGAGACCAGAGGAAACGCCGTTGACGCAGACAGCGATGTCGCGAGCGAAACCGGAGATGAGACCGGCGATCTGGCCGAGAAGCTGATCCTTGGTGGGCAGCTCGGCGATAGCCTTAACATCATCAGCGGAAACGGCCTTGCCGTCGGAGATACCGCCCTTGATCTCAAGGACGCCCTTGGACTTAGCGGAGAAGTCCTTAAGGGCCTTAGCGGCCTCGACCGGCTCGGACTCGTAGAACACATAAGCGACGGGGCCGGCGAGAATCTCGTCGAGCTCGGGCTGCTCCTGGTTCTTGAGAGCGATCTTGACCAGGTTGTTCTTGTAGACCTTCATCTCGGCGCCGCACTCGCGAAGCTGATGACGCAGCTCCTGAGCCTGCTTAACCGTCAGACCGTTGTAGTTGACGACAAACAGACCGGCGTTCTCGGCGATACGGGACTCGATCTCTGCAACCTTGTCGATTTTGTACTGCTGGGGCATGAATTACACCTCCTCGAATTCTTTCCGGGCACGGTCCGCCACAAGGACGTGACGGGGGCATGTCCAAAAAGAAAGCCCCCGCGCTGCATGAGCGACGGGGGCGAGAAGACATATCTACTCGACCACCTCGGCTGGCGGGATATCCCATTAAGCTCGCGGGTAAGACCCGTTTGCGCCGGCTGTCTCTGGCAGCGGATTCGTGCGTGAACCGAAAGTATTATGGCGGGGACCCCGGCGTCGGTCAACGGAAAACCGGGCTGCACACAATTCCACCATCCAGCACGCGTCGCCGAAGGCCAGGCGCAAGGTTTTCGCTCGGTCAAGTCCTGGCTCGCACGAAGAGCACATTAAGTGCTCTTCGGCTCGTGCGGAATCTACGAAAACCTTGCGCCTGGCCTTCGGCGGCGCGTGCCTGCGTTGACTTTGGGCAGCCCGGGTTTTCGTTGGCTGACGCCCCCACTCATAATGCTTGGGTCGGTGGGCTGATGTGTTGCGTCCCGTTGGGCTATAAGGTTGAAATGAAGGTGGACAGGCGATTTAGGCCTTCGTCCAAATCTTGGTCGGAAACGCAGTAGCTTAGGCGGATGTGGCCTTCGGTTCCAAAGCAGTCGCCCGGGACTAGGGCTACGTTTGCCTCTTTGATGGCTTTGATACAGAAGTCTTCGCTGGTTAGGCCGAATTGCTTGATGCTCGGGAAGGCGTAGAAAGCGCCGGCTGGTTCCACTACGTCGAGGCCCATGGCGTTTAAGGCTGCGAGTACGCTTTCGCGGCGGGCTCGGTAGACTTTGAGCATGGGGGTTGGGTCGACGGTCAGGGCTCGCGTTGCGGCGTCCATTTCGAAGGAGACGGCACTCGATACTAGGTATTGGTGAGCTTTAGCGATCTCGGCGATGACGGGAGCTGCCGCTGCGAGCCAGCCCAGGCGCCAACCGGTCATGGCCCAGGGCTTGGAGAAGCTCTCGATGACCACCGTCTGATCGCGCAGCTCCGGGTGGCGCTGGGCAAATCGCTCGTAGCCGCCCACGTAGACCAGGCGGTTATATACGTCGTCGCAGACTACGTAGATGCCCGCCTGCTCTGCCACGCGCGCCACGGCGTCGAGCGAGGCCGCGTTGAGGATGCAGCCCGTGGGGTTATTGGGCGAACAGATGACGATAGCCTTGGTCGCCGGCGTCACGCAGGCACGAAGCGCGTCCTCGTCAATCTGGAATTGCGCGGGCTCCGTGTCCAAAAAGACCGCCTTGGCGTGGTTGGCCACGACGATGCTCTCGTACAGGCCAAAGGCCGGCGTGGGGATAATGACCTCGTCGCCGGGGTTGAGCATAGCCATGAATGTTGCCGACAGGGCCTCGGTCGCGCCGTCGGTCAGGATGACCTCGTCGGCCGAAAACGCCAGGCCCGCGTCCCCCATGTAGGCAGACAGCGCCTCGCGCAGGGCGGGACGACCGTTGTTGGGCGGATAGTGCGTGTCGCCGCGGTCCAACGAAGCGGTCACCTCGGCGCCAATCACATCGGGCGTGGGAAAATCGGGCTCGCCGAGCGCGAGCGCAATGCATCCCGGGTGCTGGGCAGCGAGCGCGTTAATCCGACGGATGCCGGAGGGCTTAAGCGTGGCAAGCGAGGTATTCATGGGCAGACGCATGGCATTCCTTTCGTAAGGGTTGCACTAGGATAGCGCGGTGGGGCGCCGTCAGACGGTGTAACCTAAACGGAAACCAACCGGAAAGGAGGCGGTATGGAGACGATTGCGCGCGGCGATGTACCAAAAACGTTGCAGACCATTGCGTATATCAGCATTCCCAATAGCGCCGATCTTGAGTTTTTGCTCTGGGACCTGCAGGATGCCATCGCGGCCTATGCTCAGCTTTCCGGCACCGCGCTCCCCCGCCCGGTCGATTTGGAGACGGATGATGCCGGTGCAGTCGATGGCATGGTGCTCGCTGTTGATGATGCATTTGATGATGAAGCGATGATCGCTGTCGAGCAGGTGCTCGATCGCCTTGGGAATACAGAGACGCGCGTCTATGTCGTCGTCCAGGCCCTGTCCAAAAACAACAAGCAGGCGGACGATGTCCTCGACCGCCTGTACCGGGCATGCATTCTACGGGACCTTCCATGGTGCGATGGCGTTGTCGTCTGTGCCGGCAGCGGCATTGCGGCTCTTCGCCGCTCCCCGCGCATGGGCCTCTTGCGCCGGCCGTTTTCCGAAGCCATGGACAAGCTGGTAGGCGCCATTCGCATGGGCTGCTCCATTGAGCATGCGCAGCTGCTTGGCGGTGGCAATGCCGGTAGCGTCGATGCCGACGGCATGGTGCGCGCCAGGCCCGCCGTGCCCGCACCAATCTGGCGTGCCATCATCAAACGCCTCGGCGCCCATGCTCAATCAAGGATCTAGACTACCGTGCGATCCAGTCAACGGCCTCGTGCCAACGCTCAACAAGACGTTCCAGACGCCAAGCCGCATTGGCGGGACTTGTCGAGGGCAGGACGATGGCGGACAGCCCGGTGCGTTCTTGTAGATAGCGCTTGTAGAGCCGGCCAGCTGTACCACCGTTGCATATCACCTGCTCAATAGGAGCTGCGCCGGCAATGCGCTCAACATGCGCCGGCACAACGTTTTTGATACTGGCGTCACTCGAGCCCTTGATGTCGCAGCTCTCGATCACATCCCACAGGGCCACGCCGCCGTTCAGCAGCATGGCCCGCTTGGCAGCAACCGAGGCATCGAGCGTCGCTGGCTCGCTGCCTGCCAGAGCGTCGCCCTCGTTGGGCGGTACAGAAACACCAAGGCATGCGGCCATCACGCGCCAAAAGCGATTCTGAGGGTTGCCGTAATAAAAGGCATTGGCGCGCGAAAGCACCGAGGGAAACGACCCGAGCACCAAAACGCGCGAGTGCTGGTCGAACACGGGCTCAAACCCATGCTCAATATGTTGATAGCCCACGTCGGACGCAGCCATGGCCTAGGCCCTCAACAGATAGCGCACCTCGTAGGGCGCAAGCTCAAGGGAGCCCGCCAGCTCGACCGTGGGCACGCCGTCGCCAAGCAGGTCGACGAAGGAGCCGTTGAGTTCACCGGCGGTGAAGGTATACCTCTCATCCACGGCATTCACCGCCACGAGTACCGTCGCGCCGTCACAGGCGCGCTCGAACAGCAGCTGCTTGTTCTGAATCACCACGTTGCGGTACGCACCGTAGTTGAGAGCGCGTGCCGCCGCATCGTCTGTCGAGCGGAGGTGCGTGAGCTGCTTGATGAAGGCCGTCAGCTCGTTGGGTGCAGGCTCATCGAGCGCAGGCCGCAGCGCCCAGTCGCCATCGGGGCCGCCCTTTTCGCCGGGAATCCCCCACTCGCTGCCATAGTAGACGCACGGGATGCCCGGCATGCCAAAGAGCATGCCATAAGCGGGACGCAGGCACAACTTGTCGGTAAGGATGCTCGCCAGGCGCGGCACATCGTGGTTGTCAACAAACGACAGCAGGTGTTTGCCGCGGTAGATGCACCACGGATCGCCGCCAAACTGGCGATGCAGCGAGTGGGCAATCTCGAACATGTTGACCGAGTTAAAGCTGGAGTACAGGCCCTTGTAGCACTCGTAGTTGGTGCAGGAGTCGAGCATCTCGTCGTTGACGATTTGGTTGTAGTCGCCGTGGAGCGTCTCGCCGATCAGCACAAAGTCGGGCTTGAGCTCACGGGTAAAGGAGTGTAGTCGGCGCATAAAGTCGCGGTCGAGCATATAGGCAACGTCCAGGCGCAGACCGTCGACGCCAAAGACGTCGGCCCAACGGCGCACGGACTCGAGCAGGTAATCGACCACAGCGGGATTTTGCAGGTTGAGCTTCACGAGCTCAAAATGGCCTTCCCAGCCCTCGTACCAAAAGCCGTCGCCATAGCAGGAGTCGCCGTCAAAGCTAATGTGGAACCAGTCCTTGTAGGGCGAGTCCCACTTGCGCTCCTGCACATCGCGGAAGGCCCAAAAGCCACGGCCCACATGGTTAAAGACGGCATCGAGCACCACGCGAATGCCATGGGTATGCAGTGTCTCGCACACGGCGGCGAAATCGGCATCCCCGCCCAGGCGACGGTCGAGATGGCGCAGGCTGCGCGTATCGTAGCCGTGGCTATCAGACTCGAGCGGCGGGTTGATGAGCACGGCGCCAACGCCGAGTTTTTGCAGGTAGTCGGCCCATTGAGCGATTTTCATAATGGGAGCATCGGGGTTGGGCGCGTCGCCGGCAGCTTGGGATAATTCATCCTCGGCAACGGGGGCGGCATTTTCGCGCGGAGCTCCGCAAAAGCCCAGCGGATAGATTTGATAGAACGTCGTCTCGTATGCCCACATAGCAACCTCCCGGTAAGCTCAACACAACGACATCCATTGTATGCCCAGCTCGTATCCTCTTCCCCAAAATAAGTTGCGGTGGAATAGTTCCTGCTTGGGCCTTCAGAGGCCTTAAACAGGAACTATTCCGCCGCAACTGATGAGGGGACGTGGTTAGGCGACGGGCTTTGCGCGGCGTATGGCTGGGAATAGCACCGTGATGGCGAGGATGACGCCCACGACAGCGATCGCCCCGCCCGCGAAGCCGATCCAAGCGATACCGGGACCCGAAACCACGGCGCCGCCGATTGCGGTGCCCGTGCCGATACCCAGATTGAACAGACCCGAGAAGATCGACATGGCGACAGCCGACGAATCCGCGGGCGTGTACTTGATGAGCTCGGCCTGAAACGCCACGTTAAAGGCCGTGGCGCAGCAACCCCACAGTGCGCAGACAGCAAGCACCAACACGAGCGCCGAGGCTGCGGGGGCCATAAGCAGCAGAGCCACCGGCACGCCGGAGAGCGTAATAGCCAAGAACGGGAAGCGATGCCCGTCGAACAGGCGGCCAAACAGCCAGCTTCCGAGCAGACCAGAGCAGCCAAACGCCGTCAGCGTCATGGTGATGGCGCCCGCATCGACGTGCGCGACCTGCGCCAGGAAGGGCTCGATATAGCTGTAGCTTGCGTAATAGCCGGTCGCCATGAACACCGTGACCACATAGAGCGCGATGAGGAACGGGTTCTTGAGCAGCTCGGGCAGCTGCTTGAGCGTAAAACGCTCGCCCGCCGGCATGGTGGGGAACACCGTGGCCTGGTAGACGACCGCGACAGCAGACAGCGCCCCGACCACGGCAAACGTCATACGCCAGCCCACGGCCAGGCCAATGGCGCGGCCGAGCGGCAGGCCGAAGATCTGTGCGATGGAAGAGCCCGTGGCGATCATGCTGATGGCGAGCGCCCCGTGGCGTGTGTCAGCCAGGCGCGACGCCATAATCGAAGCGACCGACCAGAACACGGCGTGCGCGCAGGCAACCACCAGGCGCGCGCAGACTAAGATGGGATAGGTCGGTGCCAAGGCGGACAGGAACTGGCCCAGCGAGAACACGGCAAGCACGCCCAGCAGCATCCGCTTGAACTCGAAACGCGAAGCGAACACCATGAGCGGCAACGACAGCAGCATGACGCCCCAGGCATAGACCGAGATCATGATGCCCGCCTGGGCCTCGGTGAGCGAGAACGACGCGGCGATATCAGTCAAAAGGCCGATGGGCATAAACTCCGACGTGTTGAACACGAACGCACAGCAGGTGAGCCCGACGAGCGGGAGCCACTGCCTGAGCGTGATGCCGTCTTGCCTTGCCTGACTCATATATAACGTCTCCAATCATTTTGAGCGGAGGCGATTATATAGCAACGGCCCCGCATCCGTCAGCAACAGATGCGGGGCCGAAAACAATTCGATACACAGAGGTTGCGCCGTCAATTCATAACTAAGCCAACCCCAGCAACATGCCCGCCGAATGCACGACAAACGCCACGACCCAGGCGACCGTCACCTGAAACGCGAATACGGCCACGGCATAGCGTGCGCCCAACTCGCTCTTGACGGCGCCGATGGACGCCACGCAAGGCGGGTACAGCAGCGTAAAGACCAGGAACACGTAGGCGGTAAACGGCGAAAACATGGCTGACAGTGCCGCGGGCGACGTTGCGCCCAAAAGCACCGTGAGCGTCGAGATGACGCTCTCCTTGGCAATGAGCCCCGTGACGAGCGCCGTCGAGGCGCGCCAGTCGCCAAAGCCGAGCGGGGCCAACACCGGCGCGATGATGCTACCCAGACCGGCAAGCAGGCTTTGCGACTGGTCGGCGACCACGTTAAAGCGGATGTCGAACGTCTGAAGGAACCAGATGACCACGGTCGCGGCAAAGATAATGGTAAAGGCCTTGGTGATGAAGTCCTTGGCCTTATCCCATGCCAGCATCACTGTCGTCTTGACGCTCGGCAGGCGGTAATTGGGGAGCTCCATGATAAACGGCACCGGGTCGCCCTTAAATGCCGTGCGGTTGAGCACCAAAGCCGCGACGCAGCCGACCACGATACCGATCAGATAGAGCGAGACCATGGCGGGAACCGTCGCCTGCGGGAAAAACGCCCCGCACAGCAAGCCGTAAACCGGCAGCTTGGCTGAGCAGCTCATAAACGGCGTGAGCATGACCGTCATCTTGCGGTCGTGCTCGGATGGGAGCGTACGGGTCGACATGATAGCCGGCACGGTGCAGCCAAAACCGACGAGCATGGGCACGAAACTGCGGCCCGACAGGCCAAAGCGACGCAACACCTTATCCATGACAAAGGCCACGCGCGCCATGTAGCCCGAGTCTTCCAGAATGGAGAGGAACAAAAAGAGCACGACGATAATCGGCAGGAAGGTCAGTACACTACCCACACCCGTAAGCACGCCGTCGACAGCCAGCGAGCGCACCACGTCGTTGGTACCGAACGCCTTGAGGCCCGCATCGGCCGAGGCGATGATGGTAGCGATACCGTCCTCCATGAGTCCCTGCAACGCCGCGCCGATCACGCCAAACGTCAGCCAAAAGACGAGGCCCATGATCACCAGGAACGCCGGAATGGCTGTGTAACGACCTGTCAGGATGCGGTCAATCTTGACGGAGCGCACGTGCTCGCGGCTCTCGTGCGGCTTGACGACGCAACGCCCGCACACGTCGCCGATAAAGCTAAAACGCATATCGGCCAGCGCAGACAGACGGTCGGTGCCGGCCTCGCCCTCCATCTGGGTAATGATGTGCTCGATAGCGTCGAGCTCATTGCGATCCAGGTGAAGCGCCTCAGTTACCAGCTCATCGCCCTCGACCAGTTTGGTCGCCGCAAAGCGCACCGGAATGTGCGCCGTCACGGCATGGTCCTCGATCAGGTTAGCAATACCGTGGATGCAGCGATGCAGCGCACCGCCGTCCGGACCGTCGGGCGCACAAAAGTCCAGGCGACCAGGGCGCTCGCGGAACCGTGCCACGTGCAGGGCGTGGTCCACCAACTCGCCGATGCCCTCGTTGCGGGCAGCGCTAATGGGGACAACGGGCACGCCCAACAGGCTCTCGAGCAAGTTGACGTCTACGGCGCCGCCGTTGGCGGTCACCTCGTCCATCATGTTGAGCGCGATGACCATAGGACGGTCGAGCTCCATGAGCTGCAGTGTCAGGTACAGATTACGCTCGATATTGGTAGCGTCAATGATGTCGATGATGGCGTCCGGACGCTCGTCGAGGATGAACTGACGGCTCACGACCTCTTCGCCTGTGTACGGCGACAGGGAGTAAATGCCAGGCAGGTCGGTAACGCTCGCCTCGGGATGGTTACGGATGGTTCCATCTTTGCGGTCGACCGTCACGCCGGGAAAGTTACCGACGTGCTGGTTGGAGCCCGTCAGCTGGTTGAATAACGTGGTCTTGCCGCAGTTTTGGTTGCCGGCGAGGGCAAAGTGCAGCGGCGCGTCCTCGGGCACGGCCGTCTTTGCCGCACGGGGCGAATACGTCCCCTCGCCCAGAGCCGGATGCTCCGTCGTGCCGATTGCGGCGTTAGCGCGCGGACCCGTATCGGTGTCGTGAATACCCACGAGCTCGATGCGAGCGGCATCGTCCTTGCGCAGTGTCAACTCGTAGCCACGCAGGCGAATCTCGAGCGGGTCGCCCATGGGGGCGTACTTCATCATGGTGACTTCGGTGCCCGGCGTTAGACCCATATCCAAAATATGCTGTCGGAGTGCCTGATCGTCCGATGCCACCGATGCGACAACGGCGTCCTTTCCAATCTCGAGTGTATCGAGCTTCACGTCCGTGTTCCTCCCCCGGCGCCCACAGGGCGTTGTATTTATGTTCACCATGGCTAACCGTTTGCCATGGCTAACCAATTTTAACCATGCATGATAGCGCGAACACGCAACGATGTTCAATCGACAGATCGGTGCAAGGGGAATTCTGGGCCATTGCCTCCCAGACGGGCCTGCTGCGGAAACCGAATCCCACTCCGGAACACCTAAACGGGATGGGCTTTCCGGTTGAGGCATCTAGCGGAAACTGCAGCCCGGAATCGACGCTCAGACTGGGATGCAATTTCCCAATGGGGCCCTCGGGGAAACTGCGGCCCGGAATCTGCGCCCAAAACGGGTCACGATTTCCCAAACGGGACGTGGTTTCCCGCGGGAGCAGAAACAGCCGCCCGCTCCATCGACAAAATGATCCATTTTCCTCCGTCTCCAACAGATCAAAACGAAGTTGCGGTGGAATAGTTCCTGTTTGGGGCTTTAACCAGCAAAAACAGGAACTATTTCACCGCAAGTTATGAGGGACGGGATGGGGCTGGCCCTCTTACTCTTACAGATGGCGCTCCAGAAAGCGGAAGGCCAGGCGGATCCAGGGACGGACTGCCACCTGCTTGTCCTCGTTGTCGACCGCGGTGTTGGCGTTGCCGAGCGAAAGGCCGTGACCGCCCTGGTCAAAGACGTGCATCTCGCAAGCGACGCCCTCCTCCGCCATGCGTTGGGCAAACGGATAGACCTGCGCGATCGGCGCCGTCTTGTCGTCGGACACGCCCCACACAAAGGTCGGTGGCATCTGACGCGAAACATGTGTGGTAGGGCATATGTCGGCCAAATGCTCGTCAGTTGCCTCGCCGCCCGTCACCATCGACAGGTAGTCGTTGAGCAAATCGCGCCCCGTCTTGCCGCCCGTCTTGGGCACGCGCAAGTCAATGCGCGGATCGCGCGTCTGCATGTCGCGCACATAGGCAAAGTCGAGCAATGGATAGCCCAGCACCACGGCATCGGGACGAATGTCGTCCGGACGCGCCCCGGCAAGTGCCGCGAAGGGGCCGGTCTTCCACTGTGTTGCCAGCGAGGCGCAAATCATGCCGCCAGCAGAAAAGCCCACAACGCACACGCGCTTGGGGTCGACATGCCACTCGTCGGCATTCGCGCGCACCGTGGCGACCATCTTGGCAAGATCTGCCTGGGGGTGCGGAAAGCTCACGTCACCCGTAGAACTCGTGACATAGTTGAGCACAAAGGCCTGGTAGCCGCGGTCCAAAAATGCAAACGCCACCGGGTCCTGCTCGTGCGGAGCGATATGCGTAAACCCGCCTCCGCCGCAGATGATCACCGCGGGGCGGCGGCCATTCGGTTTATCGGGCAGCGGCTCGGCACCCAGATACGTAAAGGTCGCCGGATAATCCTCGGTCGGCTCCTCGCCCCACAGCGCATGGTTCTCGACAATCATATGTGCTCCCTTCGCGCAAATTTTGCGCACTCTTTTTTCGCCTTCAAGCGTACCCCACTTGAACCCGTGGCGCAGAAACACACCAGCAATAAGTTTCCCTCCAACTGATATATCACATAATCCCAGCTCAGAGGTATCGCTGAGCAGCGTAGAATAGGGGGCGTTGACCAAGCCGCGAAACACATATGAAACGTTTCCGGCAAACCAAGCGCGCGATATGCGCCTATTTAAGTTGGAGGCAACTATGGGTCTGCTCGATTCGCTTAAGTCCACCTTCACCTCGACCGGCGAGGCGTCCGTTCCGCCCGCAGCAAGCTTCGCCACCCGCGAAGGCGTCATCTATGCCCCCGTCAACGGCGTGCTCGTCAACCTGGACGAGGTTCCCGACGAGACGATCGCCTCGGGCATGCTTGGCCAGGGCTATGGCATCGAGCCCATTACCGGCACCATCTATGCGCCCGCCAACGGCCGCATCGGTGCCACCACTGTCACCAACCACTCCATCGGCATGATCACCGAGGACGGCCTGCGCGTGTTCATCCATGTTGGCCTGGGCACCGTGGAAATGAACGGCAAGGGTTTTGCCCGCTTTGTCGAGATGGGCGATGTGGTCAAGGCAGGCCAGCCGCTCATCAGCTTCGACCGCGAGGCCATTAAGGCCGCTGGTCACGAGGACATCGTGACCGTCATCGTCTCCGAGCTCGATCGTCTTAAGAGCATCGACCATGTCGGCGAGTCTGGAACGCTTATCGGCGGCAACCCGCTCGTCAAGCTTGGCGACCCGCTGCTGGTTGCCAAGACCAAGTAGCCAGGCCCCACGCCACACAGCCAAAAGGCACCTCGTCAAGCGCCCGCGACCATTTGGCCGCGGGCGCTTTTCGTTTGAAAAACCATCCCGCCAATGCTTTATCTGTATAGCTCAAATGAGCCGAGCTGCTAGAATATCGAACTGTATGGATAACTATCATTCAACCGTTATGGGAGGATACGTGAACCGCACCAAAATCGCGCAGCTCTATGCCGATGCCGAGTCGCTCGGCGGCCAGACCGTCACCGTCGCCGGCTGGGTCAAGTCCGTCCGCGACATGAAGAACTTTGGCTTTGTTACGCTCAACGACGGCAGCTGCTTCCGCGACCTGCAGGTCGTCATGAACCGCGAGGCACTCGACAACTACGACGAGATCGCCCATCAAAACGTCTCGGCCGCACTCATTTGCACCGGCACCGTCAAGCTGACCCCCGATGCGCCCCAACCTTTCGAGCTTTCTGCCACCTCCATCGAGGTCGAGGGCACGAGCGCCCCGGATTACCCGCTGCAGAAGAAGCGCGCAACCGTCGAGTTCCTGCGCACCCAGCAGCACCTGCGTCCGCGCACCAACCTGTTCCGCGCCGTGTTCCGCATCCGCTCTGTCGCGGCTGCCGCCATCCACCGCTTCTTCCAGGAGCAGGGCTTTGTCTACGTCAACACCCCCATCATCACCACGAGTGACTGCGAGGGCGCCGGCGAGATGTTCCGCGTGACCACGCTCGACCCCAAAAATCCGCCCCTCACCGAGTCCGGCGAGGTCGACTGGAGCCAGGACTTCTTTGGCAAGCATGCGAGCCTCACCGTGTCCGGCCAGCTCAATGCCGAGAACTTTGCCATGGCCTTTGGCGACGTGTACACCTTTGGCCCCACCTTCCGTGCCGAGAACTCCAACACCACGCGCCACGCCGCCGAGTTTTGGATGATCGAGCCCGAGATGGCCTTTGCCGACCTTAACGACTACATGGACAACGCCGAGGCCATGCTCAAGTACGTCCTCAAGGACGTTATGGCCACCTGCCCCGACGAGCTCAATATGCTCAACAAGTTTGTGGACAAGGGTCTGCTCGAGCGCCTAGACCATGTCGCCAACTCCGACTTCGCCCGCGTTACCTACACCGAGGCCGTCGAGATCCTGGAGCAGGCCGTCGCCGCCGGTCATAAGTTTGACTACCCCGTGAGCTGGGGCATCGACCTGCAGACCGAGCACGAGCGCTTCCTGACCGAGGAGCACTTTAAGCGCCCGACCTTCGTAACCGACTACCCGGCCGAGATCAAGGCCTTCTACATGCGCATGAACGAGGACGGCAAGACCGTCGCCGCCGCCGACTGCCTGGTTCCCGGTATCGGCGAGATCATCGGTGGCTCCCAGCGCGAGGAGCGCCTGGATCTGCTCGAGGCCCGCATCAAGGACCTGGGTATGAATCCCGAGCAGTACAAGTACTACCTTGACCTGCGCCGCTACGGTTCCTGCAAGCACGCCGGCTACGGCCTGGGCTTCGAGCGCTTGGTCATGTATCTGACCGGCGTGGGCAACATCCGCGACGTCCTGCCGCACCCGCGCACCGTGGGCAACGCCGACTTCTAATCGTCGGACGCTAGCTCGCGTCGCCACACGCCAACGCTCATCGCATAAGCGTCTCTCGACATCGGTCGAGAGGCGCTTTTTTTCAACAGCATCCGTCAAGCTTTTGGCAAGTTTTTGGTCAGTTGAGCAGGGCTGTTGAAAACTCGACCTGCCGTTTGCCGACGACTACCGACCGCCCAGAGCGCCCTGCGCCCCTGGGAAAGCCCCACGTCCTAGGCTCCATACCGTCGCCACCCAAAACGGAAAGGACGTGGGCACCATGACCGAAGCCGCTGTTGAAACCTACGACACCACGACTAGAGGCGCCGCCTCGATGGCAGCCTATCGCGCCGTTCGCATCCTGCAACTATTAAGCGAAAACACCGGCGAGGACAAGGCCATGCTTTCCGATGAGTTGATCCGGCGCCTCGCCCATCCCGACGACCCCGCCCGCATGCCCATCTCGGCGGCGTGGCGCAGCATCTACACCGCCATCTCCGCGCTTCGCCATGCCGGATACGAAATTGAGTACAAACGCGGCGTGGGCTACAAACTTCTTACCCGCCCGCTCACCGATGAAGAGATCATCCGGCTCCACGGTATGGTCATGCGCAACCGCTCCACGCCTATCGCTATCCGCAAGAGCATGGCGCAGCACTTAGTTGCCATGGCGAGCGCCGACGTTCGCGGCTACCTCGATACACCCGAACCCGCTCCAAGCGCAGGCAGCAAGGCTACCAAGGCAACACGCACGCCCATCAAGCGCATCGACACGTGCGAGCTCGTCGAGCAGGCCATCGACCACGGAACCACGGTGAGTTTTGATATTTCGAGCGTCACGACACGTGGCGAAACCGAAGCAGCACGGATGACACTCCGTCCCTTTGCCATCAGGCAGCGCGATGGCATCTCGTATCTGCTGGGAACGGTCTACGACGCCCGAGGCGCCGATGACACGTTGCGTACTGTAGAGATTGGCCGAATGAGAAACGTCAGCACGCGCCTGCTCGACGGCAAGAAGCTCTTCGCCGCCTTGGACGAGGACGACGCCTCCTCCGCCGCATAAGACCCTCCGCCGCCCATTCGACTACCCGTACCGCCCATCCGATTCTGTATTAAAAAACCCGCCAGGCTGTTGTAAAAATGGACATCAGCGCTACTATAGTTCCACTTGCACTTTGTCCCAGTGCAGTGTTTCCAGCCATTTTTATACTGGGGGTAATGATATGAAGGACATCACCATCAGCCGCAGGAGCCTTCTGGTCTCCGCCGGCCTGCTCGCGCTCGCCCCGCTCGCCGGATGCGGCGGCAACTCTGGTTCCGGCTCTGCTGCCGCCGGTTCCGACTACACCATCGGCGTTCTGCAGCTCACCGAGCACTCCGCACTCGATGCCGCCAACGACGGCTTTGTCAAGGCCATCAAGAAAAGCGGCCTTAAGGTCAAGATCGACCAGAAGAACGCCCAGAACGACCAGTCCACGTGTAAGTCCATCGCCGACAAGTTCGTGGGCGATGGCGTCGACCTGATCTACGCCATCGCCACGCCCGCCGCACAGGCTGCCGCCGGCGCCACGGCCGATATCCCCATCGTGGGCTGCGCCATCACCGACTACGCCGCCTCCGGCCTGGTCCAGGACAACGACAAGCCCGGCACCAACGTCACGGGCGCTTCCGACCTCACCCCGGTCGCCGAGCAGCTCGAGATGATGCAGAAGGTCCTGCCCGACGTTAAAAAGGTCGGCCTGCTCTACTGCACCGCCGAGTCCAACTCCGACGTCCAGATCAAGGCCGCCAAGAAGGAGCTCGACAAGCTGGGCCTCGAGTACACTGACTTCACCGTCTCGAGCTCCAACGAGATTCAGTCCGTCGTCGAGTCTGCCGTGGGCAAGGTCGACGCGCTGTACTCCCCCACCGACAACACCATCGCCGCGGGTGCCTCGCAGGTCGGCCAGATCTGCAAGGAAAACAAGCTTCCCTTCGTGACTGGCGAGGAGGGTATGTGCATGGCCGGCGGCCTGTTCACCCTCTCCATCAATTACGAGGACCTGGGCTACGCCGCGGGCGAGATGGCCGTTAAGATCCTGAAGGGCGAGGCCAAGCCCGAAGACATGCCGATCAAGCACCTCTCGAGCAAGGACCTGGTCGTCGTCAAGAACGACGAAATGGCCGAGGCCCTGGGCATCGACCTTTCCGCTCTGAACGCGTAATGCCATACGCGGCATGCGTCTAGAGCCCGTGCTCGCGCTTTAGCCGCGTTATTCAATATCTGAGCCACAGGGGCGGGCGCTGTAGACCGGCGTTCGCCCTGCTTGTTTCGGATGAGTCAAAACATCCGGCCGCAGCTCTTTTATGCATTGTTACCGCTATCATGGTGACTCACGTGTCCACCCTATCCTAGGAGGTATGAAGCATGCTCATTGCATTGCAGGGCGCCGTTTCGCAGGGCGTCCTCTGGGGCATTATGGTGCTTGGCGTGTTTATCACGTTCCGCCTGCTCGACATTCCCGATATGACCTGCGACGGCAGCTTTGCCCTCGGCGGCTGCGTCTGCGCTGTGCTCATCGTCAATAACAACGTCGACCCGCTGCTCGCCGTGCTGGCCGGTATGTGCGCCGGCGCCATCGCGGGTGCCGTCACGGGCATTTTGACCACCGTCTTTGAGATTCCCGCGATCCTCGCCGGAATCCTCACCCAGATCAGCCTGTGGTCCATTAACCTGCGTATCATGGGCAAGTCCAATACGCCCATTCTTGCCAAGGGCACCGTGTTCTCGGCCGTCAGCAATATGACCGGTCTGCCGCAGTCCACCGTTGCCATCATCTTGGGCATCCTGCTCGCCGTGGCTATCGTTGCCATCCTGTATTGGTTCTTTGGCACCGAGATCGGCTCGGCGCTGCGCGCCACCGGCAACAACGAGTACATGATCCGCGCTCTGGGCGTCAACACCAACTCCACCAAGATGATCGCCCTCGTGCTCTCCAACGCCCTCATCGGCCTTTCGGGCGCGCTCATCTGCCAGAGCCAAAAGTATGCCGACATTGGTATGGGCACCGGTGCCATCGTTATCGGTCTTGCCGCCATTGTTATCGGCGAGGTGCTCGGCCGTCTACTGCCCGGCGGCCTCACGCAGTTTAGCGTCCGTCTTGCCTCCGCCGTCTTTGGCTCCGTGGTGTACTTCCTTATCCGCGCCATCGTGCTGCAGTTGGGCATGGACGCCAACGACATGAAGTTGCTCTCCGCCGTGATCGTCGCCGTGGCCCTGTGCGTACCCGTGGTTTGGGAGCGCTATAAGCTCCGCAGCTCCTACACGAAGGGGGATGAGGCAGATGCTTAAGCTCTCGCACGTCAATAAGACCTTTAACAAGGGCACCGTCACCGAGAAGCGCGCGCTCACCGGCGTCGACCTCACCCTGAATGACGGCGACTTTGTAACCGTGATCGGCGGCAACGGCGCCGGCAAGTCCACGCTGCTCAACATGATCGCCGGCGTGTACCCGCTCGATTCGGGCGTTATTGAGCTCGACGACACCGACATCTCGCGCCTGAGCGAGTCGCAGCGCGCCAAGTACCTGGGCCGCGTGTTTCAGGACCCCATGCGCGGTACCGCTGCCGACATGCAGATCGCCGAGAACCTGGCCCTCGCCAAGCGTCGCGGCCAGCATCGCGGTCTTTCGTGGGGCGTCACCAAGGCCGAGAAGGACGAGTACGTTGAGCTGCTCAAGCGCCTGGACCTTGGTCTGGACACGCGTCTCAACGCCAAGGTCGGCCTGCTCTCGGGCGGCCAGCGCCAGGCGCTCACCCTGCTGATGGCCACGCTCACCAGGCCGCGCCTGCTGCTGCTCGACGAGCACACCGCGGCCCTCGACCCCAAGACGGCCTCTAAGGTGCTCAACCTGACCGAGGAAATCGTCGACGAGAACCACCTGACCACGCTCATGGTCACGCACAACATGAACGACGCTATCCGTCTGGGCAACCGTCTGATCATGATGCACGAAGGCCACGTGATCTACGACGTGGCCGGTGACGAGAAGAAGTCGCTCACCGTAGCCGACCTGCTACAGAAGTTCGAGGAGGTCTCGGGCGGCGAGCTCGCCAACGACCGCATGCTGCTGAGCTAACGACTTAGAAAACCACCACAAAGGGGACAGTGAACTGCGCCCCGAAACTTGGACTGAATAAATAGCGACTACGCCGCAAGGGCCC